>NZ_MKKG01000019.1:0-61691 GCF_001942325.1 Gordonia sp. CNJ-863 | reverse complement strand
CGCGACGAGCTGCTCAACTCCTGGCGCTTTGACTCCCTGCGCGAAGCCCGGGTCATCATCGAAGACTGGAGGATCGACTACAACGCCAACCGACCCCATTCGGCCCACCACGGACTCACCCCCGCCGTGTTCGCCCTACAGTGGACCACGACCCACCAACCTCAAGCCGCATAGCGACTGGACCATCGAATGGGTCCCCCTCAGTTTGACCAGGGCCCTGCTCCGCGCGGTACTCCCGGTCCGGAAGCCGCCCGGGTGTACCTGCGGTTGAGGGACGCGCGGACGTTCCTTCCTATGATGATCAGGTATACGCAGGGCATCCGAGCCCGGTACCAGGGCGCGGAAGCAAGGGTTCTCTTGATCCGACCCGTCGAAAAAGAGCAAGGTCATGGATCAACCCAGCACAACATCTGATCGCGAGCTCTCCAAAGAGGTAATCGAGGATCTGAAGTCGAAGGGCTACAACCAAACCCAGATCGCCGAGATGTACGGCGTAACGCGGCAGGCAGTCTCCTGGCATCTGAAGACCTACGGCGGAAAGAAATCGACGCGCCAGCTGATTAACGACTGCTGGCCCTGGGAGACCTCAAAGGGCCACGACAAGGCGATTCCCTACCGGCGACTTCGTGACCACGGGGAGTACATGGCAACCTTCGGTGCCGGTATGAACGCCGACAAACTGGACAGACTTCGCGTGTGGTGGCGAAAACTCGAACGCGAGGCTGTAGTTGTCGAGTTCGACCCGAACATCCCACCCACCAAGGGAATATGCGCTCACGGAGGGTTCGCCTACCGTCAACGCGACGATTCGGACGGCAATCTCCTGATCCGCGTGAACGAATACACGAACCTCACTGATGAGGGAAGGAAAGTCTGGTGCCGGCCCCCGGCTGGTGCACTCGAGACCTCCTGAGAGGGCCGACCTCGCGAAGCCTAACCCCGCGCCATGTCGACGAACCGGCTGAGATGCAGCTGGTGCGCGACGGTGATCGTGGCCGTCGGTCCGTTACGGTGCTTGCCGACGATGATGTCGGCCTCACCCGCGCGCGGGTCGTCGCGCTCGATCGAGTCGGGGCGGTGAAGCAGGATGACCATGTCGGCGTCCTGCTCCAGCGAACCGGACTCACGAAGGTCCGACACCTGCGGCTTCTTGTCGGTACGTTGCTCGGGACCACGGTTCAGCTGGCTGATCGCGATCACCGGCACCTCGAGTTCCTTGGCCAGCAGCTTGAGCTGACGCGAGAACTCCGAGACCTCTTGCTGACGGGACTCGACCTTCTTGCCCGAGGTCATCAACTGCATGTAGTCCACCGCAACGACTTTCAGGTCGTGGCGCTGCTTGAGACGACGCGCTTTGGCGCGGATCTCCATCATCGTGAGGTTCGGCGAGTCGTCGATGAAGAACGGCGCATCCGAGATCTCACCCATTCGGCGGGCCAGACGCGTCCAGTCGTCGTCGCTCATGGTGCCGGCACGCATGTCGGCGAGCTTGACCTTGGCCTCTGCCGAGAGCAGTCGCATGACGATCTCGGTCTTGCTCATTTCGAGCGAGAACATGGCCGCGGTGAGGCCGTGGCCGATCGCCGCCGAGCGCAGAAAGTCCATGGCCAGCGTCGAGTTGTGCGTCGGGACCATCGCCTCGCCGGCGAGGTAGAGGTGCTCGTCGTTGTCGACCTCGACGCAGCGCACCGGCACCGAATCCACCGGACGCACCGCGACGACGCGGCGGACGCCGGCCTTGCGTCGGAGCTCCTTGTGTCGAATTGCCTTGTGGTGGACGGTGAACACGTCCTCGTCGGCGTCGACGCGCAGCCAACCGGTGGCCGAGCGCTTGTAGTTGAAGCCCAGACCGGCGACCAGATCGGCGACGACCGCGGTCATGTGCCGGGTCGCGGCGGGCACCGTGATCCAGCCGTCGTCGTCGACGCTGGCGCGGGCATCGAGCAGACCGGCCAGCAACGACCGACGCTGCGCGATCGAACCGCGCAGGTACTCGTAGGGGATCCGGCCGCCGAGGTCGGCCATCAGCGTCATCACGTCGACGGGCCCCTCGGCGTCGATGCGCATGCTGATCTCGGGATCGTCGAACGCCATCCCCGCCAGCGCCGCGACCGTGTACGGGCCGTAGGCAAAACGCTTGCGCGGCAACTCGAGCGGCGCGGTGTTGCGGATGACCGCACACCCCACGTGCGCACGCAGGCCCGCCGTTGTGACGACCTGGCGCTCACCGTCGATCTCGGCCGCCCACTGGTGCTGCTCGTCGGCGACCAACACCGCGCCGTCGTTGAACTCGACCTCGTAGCAGGGACGTTCGGTCATCACGTCGGTCGCGGCGACCACCTTGGTGGGCCGGCCGTGCGCGTCGAGCAGCTTGTCGCCCACCCCGACCTTGCCCATCGTCGTCCAGCCGGTGGGCGTGGGCAGCGGGGTGTCGAGGGCGAGCGCTTTGCCGACGCCGGGTCGCGCGGCCACGATGATCATCTGGCCCGGGTGGAGACCGTTGGTCAGCTTGTCGAAGTCCGCGAAGCCGGTCGGCACGCCCAACGAGATGCCGCCGCGCGAGGCGATGGAGTCGATCTCGTCCATCGTCGGCTGCAGCAGTTCTTCGAGGGGAAGGTAGTCCTCGGCCTGACGGCGTTCGGTGACCTCGTAGACCTCTGCTTGTGCGCGGTCGACGACCTCGGCCACGTCCTGGCCGTCGTTGCCCGCGTAGCCGTACTGCACGATGCGGGTACCGGCGGTGACCAGACGGCGCAGGATGGCCTTCTCGGCCACGATCTCGGCGTAGTAGCCGGCGTTTGCGGCCGTGGGCACCGTCGAGATCAGCGTGTGCAGATACGGTGCGCCACCGATGCGTTTGAGTTCGCCCGACCGCTCGAGTTCTGCGGCGACGGTGACCGCATCGGCGGGTTCACCCTTGGAGTAGAGGCTAAGGATCGCCTCGAACACCGCCTGGTGAGCGGGCCGATAGAAGTCGGCCGTCCGGATCTTCTCGACGACGTCGGCGACCGCGTCTTTGGACAGCAACATGCCGCCGAGCACGGATTGCTCGGCAGCGAGATCCTGTGGGGGTTGCCTACCGAAGTCCTCGGTGGGCGGTGCATCGTCCGCACCTCGACCCCGACCTCGTTCTTTATCCCGATCGCCGGCGGCAGGACCGTGCCCGCGGTCATCCACAACAGCCACGTGTGTCTAACCTCTCGCATACGCTCGATCCGCTCGCCCTGACGAGTGAATCGACCTCTGTGGTGTCGGCCCCGGCAGGCCACCTCGCGAGTCTCCGGTGTCGACGTACTGCTCTGTCTCTTGCTCTGTCCGTCTCTTCCTATCGGGACGCTCCGACAACGACTGCCGCCGAGCGTGCGAAAACAGGACTGAGACCTGAGCCGTGACACTAAGACCTCCGACACGACGACTCAAACCGGGCTGTTGATGAATCTGGGGAGGACTTGTGGACGACGTGTGAATGAGCGGGGGAGCGATTGTGCACCCGTTGTGGACAACCTGAGGAATTCGGGTGTGAACAACTCTGTTTGCCCAGGTCAGAACACCTATTAATTTCCACAATCAAGAAACTGAAAATCCTTCGACACTCTTCGGCGCGTCGTCAGTTGGGCGTGTTGCGACCGACTGTTCAAGTACGTGTGGCAAACAATTTGGTGAATTTCCCGAGTGATCTACGTAACAGCTAGTCACGACAGTGATCAGTCGTATGACTTATCGCTGGATCGACGACGACGACCCGAATCCGTGTGATGCAATGTCGATCGTGTCGAGGTTGGGGTTGGGAACCGGGGTCATCCGTCGAACGGTCGGGGTGGTGGCCGCGCTGACGGTTGCGACCGGGATCGCGTTGGGTGCGCCGCCGGCGCACGCCGCGCCCGGTCCCACGATGCCCGTCGAATTCGACCTGGCGCGTTACCAGCCGGTCGACCCGACGACCTTCCGCTCGCTCGCCTACGGGGACAACGGGCGTTCGTTCTTCACCACCGGCCGCTGGATGTGCCAGATCGGGCAGGCCTACCGCTACGTGGGCTGTCAGGGCCGTCCCGCGACCGCCCCGCCCACCGCGACGGGCGCCGCCATCACGGCGGACCAGCAGGGCCCGTGGTGGGTCAACAGAGACCAGACGTACCGCTTCGGTTCGAAGACCGGGTTCCGGCCGCCGGTTCTGGGCGTCGGCAAGCGCGTCACCATCGCCGGGGTCACGTGCACCGTGCCGCGGCGCGACGTCGTCGCCTGCCGCACCGGCGAACGGGCGCTGATCTTCACCCCCGCGTGGCACAAGTTCTTCTTCCCGTCCTGGGACACCCTCGGACCGGGCAACAACGCCGTCGCGCACAGCGCAAACCCGGCGCCGCGATACCTGCCTCCACGGCTGCAGTATTGGAATCAGTTGCCCGCCAACCCGCCTGCGCCGAAGTAGGGCGGCCGCACATACGACAAGGCCGGGTGGAATCTCTTCCACCCGGCCTTGTTTCGTGTGATGCGGTGCGTCAGCCTGCGGCGACGACGGCGAGCTGCACGGTTGCCGAGACCTGCGGGTGCAGGGTGACGGTGACCGGGTAGCTACCGGTGGCCTTGATGTGGCCCTTGGGCAGCACGACGGTGCGCTTGTCCACGACGGGGCCGCCGGCGGTCTTGATGGCACCGGCGACGTCAGCCGCGGTGACCGAACCGAACAGCTTGCCCGAGTCGTGGGTCTTGACGTCCAGCGAGACTGCGTCGAGGCCCTCGAGGGCCTGCTTCAGCTCGTTGGCGTGCTCGAGACCGCGAACCTCGCGGGCCTCCTGCGCACGGCGTATGCCCTCGACCTGCTTCTCGGCGCCGCGGGTGGCCTTGATGGCCAGGCCGCGGGGCAGCAGGTAGTTGCGGCCGTAGCCGTCCTTGACCACGACGATGTCGCCGGCTTCGCCGAGGTTCTCCACGGCGGCGGTGAGGATGAGCTTCATGTCAACTGATCCTTTCCGCTTATCGGCTGGTCGAGGTGAAGGGCAGCAGGGCCACCTCACGCGAGTTCTTGACAGCCACAGCGACGTCGCGCTGGTGCTGCACGCAGTTACCGGTCACGCGACGCGAGCGGATCTTGCCACGGTCGGACAGGAAACGGCGCAGAAGCGCGGTGTCCTTGTAGTCGATGTCGGCCTTCTTGTCCTTGCAGAAGCTGCACGCCTTGGTCTTGGTGACCTTTTCGACGCGAGGCTTCCGGCTGGGCTTCGCCTTTGCCATGTGTGTATTGCTCCAGTCAATGCTTCTTCGGGATCACTCACATGTGAGTGTCGTCCCGTGAGATATCAGAAAGGTGGTTCGTCGTCCCCGCCACCGAACGATCCGCCGCTGCTGGCAGGCGCGCTGCCCCAGGGATCGTCGGCGACCTGCTGGTTCGATCCGCCGCCGCGGCTACCGCCGCCGCCACCGGATCCGAATCCGCCGCCACCACCGCCGCCGCCGCCGCGCGAGGCGCGGTTGACCTTGGCGGTGGCATAACGCAGCGAGGGGCCGATCTCGTCGACCTCGAGTTCCACGACCGTGCGTCGTTCGCCTTCTTTGGTTTCGTAGGACCGCTGCTTGAGCCGTCCCTGCACGATCACCCGGGAACCCTTGGTCAGGCTTTCGGTCACGTTCTCCGCGGCGTCGCGCCAGATGTTGCAGCGGAGGAACAGCGCTTCGCCGTCCTTCCACTCATTGGTCTGACGGTCGAACGTGCGCGGGGTGGAAGCCACCGTGAAGTTGGCAACCGCTGCACCGGACGGCGTGAACCGCAGTTCCGGGTCGGCGGTGAGATTGCCGATGACGGTGATGACCGTGTCGCCTGCCATGTGTGTTTCCCCTTGGGTCGTAGGTGGGCACTCGCTGATCGACATGCACCGGGATTTTCTGGGTCAACCCTAGAACCCGGTACCGACGTCTTCAGACGTTCAAGAAACCCTGTGGATTACTTCCGCAGGACCTTGGTGCGCAGAACCGACTCGTTCAGCTTCAGCTGACGGTCGAGCTCGGTGACCGTGGCGGGCTCGGCATTGAGATCGATGACGGCGTAGATGCCCTCGTTGTGCTTCAGGATCTCGTAAGCGAGGCGGCGCTTGCCCCAGATGTCGACACCATCCACCGAACCGCCATCCTTGCGGACAACATTGAGGAAAGTATCGAGTGAGGGTGCGACGGTGCGCTCGTCCAGATTCGGATCGAGGATGACCATCAATTCGTAGTGACGCATAAGACCACATCACCTCCTATGGGCTAGGTCGGCCACGGACTGTCCGTGGCAGGAGGGTCGCCTGCGTCGGCAACCGGTCCAAGATACATGACCAGGACGTTCTCCCGGAAATCCGAGGTCGTGAGCACCGGTTCAGCGGCTGGTGACGACCTCGATGCGGTAGTTCAGCTCGAGGGTCGCGACGCCGTAGCCGTGGATGTGCGCCTGGGTCTGCAGCCACCGGCCCTCGCCACCACGGGGATCGTCGACCACGGTCGTCTCCGCCCAGGTGGGCCCGATCCCGATCGCCGCCGGCCCGGGGTTGCTCACGTACTGCCGCACGCCGAGCTCGGTGTGGATCGCCTGCGGGTCGCGGCGGTGATCGAGGCTGTCGGGGAGGAAGAACGAGATCGACGTGACGTCGGTGAGGCGGATCATCCCGCGGAACTCCCGGTTGTGATCGAGAGAGACGACGCCTGGTAGCGCCACACCCGCACCGGCAGTTCGCGTCCCGCGGTGCCGTCGTGCCCGATTCCGGTCGCCAGGGTCGCCTCGACGCTGTAGCGCGGCCCCGGGACGATGCCTGCGACGGTCAGCACGTTCATCGACCCAGGGTAAGTCGGAGAGACACCGGTGGCCGTTGATCGACGATCGGGTCGGTTCGGCGTTCGCGGCTCGTCACACCTCAGGGAACACGATCCAGACGCGACGACCTACTCTGTTGGCCATGTCGGAGCCGCGGATCAGTACGCCTCGGCGGATCCCGTGGTTGTCCGGACGCGGTGAGACCGCGGTCATCGTGCTGGTCTCGCTACTGGCCACCGCGGCGACGATGTTCTGGAGCTTCCAGGCGAAGGCCCGCTGCGGCGGGGCGCCGTTCGACGCCGAGGGCCGCAGCGCCAACTGGCCCTCCGGCGATCCCGGCGGCCTCATCCCCTGCTACTCGGACCTGATGTACCTGTGGCTCGGCCGCGACATCAACAACCACGTGTTCCCCTACATTCACGGTGGGATCGCCGGGGACGGCACCCTGTTCGGCGGCGTGGTCGAGTACCCGGTGTTGTCCGGCCTGCTCATGTACGTCGGGGCCATCGGCGCCGACACCGACACCGCGTTCTTCACCCAGTCCGCATTGTTGTTGGCGCCGTTCGGTTTCGCGATCACCGTGATGCTGGCGCTGATGGTCCGCTGGTGGGCGCTGTTGTGGGCGGCCACTCCCCCGCTGGTCCTGTACTCCTTCCACAATTGGGAGTTGCCGGTGGTCGCGACCGCGGTCGCCGCGATCGCCGTGATGGCGTGGGGCGGTTCGATCGATCCCGCCACCGACCGACGGAGACTCCCGCTGCGCGCCTGTGCCGTGGTGGCGGCCGTCCTGCTGGCCATCGGCTTCTGCCTCAAGCTCTATCCCGGGATCTTCGTGCTGCCGCTGGCCGCCTATGTCCTGACCGGGGACGCCGCTCGTCTGGGACAAGCGGGGCGTCGCGGCCTCGACTGGGTCGGTGCCGCATGGGTGGCCGGCGCCGCGGTGGTGACCGTCGTCGCGATCCAGTTGCCGTTCATGGTCCTCGGATTCGACGGCTGGAAGGCGGCATTGACCTTCCAGGGGCGGCGGCGAGCCGACGTCGACACCAACTCCATCTGGTACTGGGGTCTGCGCTATCTCACCGGAACGACAGACACCTACCACTCCGTCGTCGGAGTGGCGTCGCCGGTGCTGATCCTCGTCAGCTTCGCCGTGGCCATGTACCTGGGGTGGCGCCGCTACGAGCGGATCGGGGTCTTCCCCTGGATCGGCGTGAGCGGGGCGATGCTCGCCGGGTTCATGCTGTTCCACAAAGTGCACTCACCGCAGTACACGCTCTGGATTCTCCCGTTCTTCGTGCTCATGCGAGTCCGCTGGCAGGTGATCGCCGTCTACCTGCTCACCGACATCGCCCTCGACCTCACGATCTTCCGCCTGTTCCCCATCCGCGACGCCGGCGATCCCCTGCCCTGGTGGGTGCTCACCGGAGTCGCCGGCTCGGTGTGGGTGCACGCGGTGTTGCTCGTCTACCTGATCGGTACGCTCGCCCGCACACCGCTGCGGGAACCGCTCGCGTCGAAGACGATCCGCGACACGGGACCGCGTGATCTCCCCGGAAATCCCGCGACTCGACCCGCTGCACCGGCCGCGGATCGAGCCTGACGTGAGTTCCTGGTTGGGCACTGGCCCGCTCGTCGGCGAGCGGGTCACCCTGCGGCCGTTGACCGTCCACGACGCTCCGGCGCTCGCCCGCGTGGTCGGGGATCCGGCCCGGTTCCGCTGGTCTCCTGGTGTACCGGTCGACCTCACCTCCGCCCAACGTTTCATCGATGCCGCCAACGTCGGCCCAGACGCACGCGTTGCGTTCGCGGTCGTCGACAACGTAGACGGCGAGATCGTCGGGTCGACGAGCTTCTACGAGATCGACCACACCCACCGGAGTGCCTGCATCGGGTACACGTTCTACGCCGAACGCGTGCAGGGGACGACGGTCAACCCAACCGCGAAGTACCTGTTGCTGCGGCACGCCTTCGAGGACTGCGGCGCTGTACGAGTCACCTGGCACACCCACGAGCACAATGCGCAGTCCCGCGCCGCCATCGAGAAGCTCGGCGCCCGATTCGAGGGTTTGCTCCGCAAACACCGGCGGTTCGGCGGCGGCTGGCGCACGACCGCGCTCTACTCGATGACCGATGATGACTGGCCGGTCGCCAAAGACATACTGCTACAGCGGATGTCCACCTGATCCGGGTTCTCTGCCCTCAGGCTCCTTGGTGTGGTCGGGGTGACCGTGCGTCCGTCGGTCCTCTTTCATCCGCGCCTCGTGGAGGTGTGCGATTCCGTCCGTCAGCTCGGTCCGTGCCCGATCGACGTGGTCGCGCAGCGGTTGCCAGTAGGTGGAGTCGAACTCCTCGACGACCTGGAATGTCCAGCGGCCGTTGACGACATTGCGTCCGACCATCTCGGTGGCGAGGGCGTCAGCGATGTCGGTGTGCCCGTCCTCGCGCAGTGCGTCCACGGCCTCGCCGAGCAGCAGGTCTGCATGCCCGATGAGCTGATGGAAACTGTAGAGGTGGCCACGGGCGCGCTCGACGTACTCGAGCGCCTCCCCCACCTTGCCGACCGCCTCCGCGGTGCTGTCCGGGATGTTCTCGCCACGCTCAGCCATGTCCAGGCCATACCCACGGCAAGCACGCCTCAACCCTCAGAATCGTCGACCGAGATAGCTGCCGTAGACGTGGTCCTCGTCGAATCCGTTGTTGATCTCACTGACCTCGCCATTGAGCGCCTGGCTGATCTTGCGACCGAGGTCCCTGAATTCGTGTTGCGCCTCAGCGGATCTCGGCGCCAATGCGGACAGAGTGCACAACCAGCGGTGGACGACGCGCAGATCGTCGGTGGACAGCGGGCCGCGCACCCAGTTCGCCTTCTCCCACGTCTGACGCTCCCAGGCCTGCCATGGGTGGTCCCATCCGGTCGGGGGCGAGATCGCGAACAGGCCGCGCACGATGACGTCGTTGCGATCGACCCCGGCTTCCGTGCGCCAGCGATCCACGATCCGCGAGTAGGCGACGTAGTCGGCGGCGGTCCAGACGCCGTCGCGCAGACCCTTCCACCCGGCACGTCGCAGCGACCGGCCGACCTTTGCCTCGAGCACCGGACTCGGGTGTTTCGGGTCGCCGGCACCCGCGAAGTACAGAAACCAGGTGAACCCGCCCGGGCCAAGCCGATCGATGGTGTTGCCGCCCTTGTCCGGTCGCAGCATCGCGTACGCCGCGCCCGGGTCGTCTCGACTGGCCAGGGCGGCCTCCTGGAGCAACCTTCCGAGGCGTTTGCGGTCCGCGGCCACGGCGGCGATCCGCTTCTTGCCGTCGGAGTTCTGCCGGCCCAGGCAGAACGCGACGACATTCCACAGCAGCGCGATCGCATCTTCCGGGGATTCGCCGGCGACCGCACCGAGAGCGAACAACTCCTGTCGGCCGATTCGACTGCCGTGCAACGTGTTCGGCATCTCGAACTCGGCCAGCGTGTCGATCCACCACTGTTGGTCGACCAGCACGGAATCGGACAGGAGCTCGGCCGTACGGTCGCCCTCGGCGAGCCAGTCGGTGAGGTCGTCGGGGAGTGCGAGTTGCGAGGGATTCATGATGGATTGGACGCGCCGGCGCAGCGTTCGGTTCCCTCGGATACGCGTCGGACCGCGGCGCAGCCGCTGTCCGCTCACCGACACCCGGCCGAAACCGGCTCGGCCACTTCGTCTTCGGTACGTCGCCGCACACGCCTCGACGGCAGGCGCAGCCGGATGTGGTCCGGTGCGCCGTCGAGCACCCCACCGGCCGGGTCGTCGTACCAGCGGCCGTCGTTCCCGGCCCGGACGAGGTCGTCCTTCGGATGCCAGATCTGCCAGATCACAACCGCACACAGCACGATGACGATCAATCCCCGGAGCACCACCGCGGTGGTGAACCACTGGTCGGGGAGCCAACGACGTTCCTGGTCGAGGAACAGGCCCATCCGCGGAATCCAGATCAGCGCGTCGATCGTCATCCACGTCAGCAGCAGCCGGGTGTGCGGGATCGCCAGGACCGCCAGCGGCACCAGCCACAGCGAGTACTGCGGGCTCCACACCTTGTTGACGAGGAGGAAGCCGGCCACCGCGAGGAACGCCAGTTGCGCGACCCGGGGACGGAACGGCGCGCACAGACCGATGAGGGCGACCGCCACCAGGACGAGGACGGTCAACCCCACCGACAGCGCGTTCAGATGGTTGATGTTCCATGTGAAACCAAGCGTGTCGGCGAGGATGCGGTAGATGGTGTCGGCGTCGGCGGAGCGGTCGCCGTTGAACCGGAAGAACTCCCACCACCCGGTCGGATACGGGATGAGGATCGGCAGGTTGACCAGCAGCCAGGCGGTGAGCGCGGCCGCAGCCGTGGCCCCGAACTCCCGAACCCGGCCGGACCGCAGACACAACGCTCCCAGCACCACCAGGAGCAACGCCGGATAGAGCTTCGCGGCGGCGCCGACCCCGATAGCCACGCCCGCGATCCACGGCCGGTCCCGCGACCAGGCGAGGAGGGCGACCGCGACGGCTGCCGTCGCGATGGTGTCGAAGTTGGTGAAGGCGTGGACGAACACCAGCGGCGACAGCGCCGCCAGCCAGACCGCCCACATCCGGGTGCGTGCGGTCAGAGCCGTGGCCCAGATCGTGACCAGCCAGAACAGCGCCAGTCCGAGCGCGACGATGGTGAAGAACAGCACGACGTCGAGCGCACCGGGGACACCCCAGTTCTCCTCGGCCCACACCCAACCGCGCGTCAGCTGCGCGGCGCCGTACATGAACATCCCGGTGAGGACCGGGTACTCCATGTAGCGCTTGATGGTCTGACCCCGGGCATCCTCCTGGAACCAGAAATCGCGGTAGGGCAGTGCCCCGATGTTCAGTCGTTCCGCGCCGTACAAGCTGATGACGTCGCTGTAGCAGAGATTGGTGAACTGCCGCTGGTCGTCCCAGTCGAGTCGCATCTCGGCACCCGGCCGGCTCGCCGAACCGTCGTCGGCCGGAGCCTGCTGCAGACAGCTCGCCTTGCCGAACCAGCCGAGGGCCAGACCGCACAGAGCCAGTGCGAACAGCACGCGCAGCGGTGTCAGGTGGCGGCTGCGGCCGATGACGGCATGCGCGCCCGCCGGGCCGCCGATGAGTGAACTCGCCTCGCGCACGAGGTTGTCGGGGAGTATTCGTTCTGCGTCGACGCGTTCGTCACGCGCCAACGGTGCAGGGCTGTCCCAGGCAGGGTCGGCTGCGTCGTCGGTGTCAGCCGAGGTGTCCTGGTCAGCCGACAGGCGGTTCAGGGACGCCTCCGCCGTCCTCACCACCGGGCTGGTTGCCTCCGCCGCCCGGGGTGTTCCCGCCGCCGGTGCCTCCGCCACCGGGCGAGTTCCCGCCGCCGGAATTGCCGCCACCGGAGTTGCCGCCGCCGCGCGGGGCTCCCGGGATCGGGATGGTCACGCCCGGTGCGAGGGTCAGGTTGCCGTCGTTGCCCTGATCGGGGATCTCGAAGGTGGGAGCAGAGGGTCCGCGCGAGCGCGTCGACGGGGCGTATGTCGTCGCCGGCGCCTCGTACGGGATGCCGACCTGTCCGCCGATCGCCTCTTCGGGTTCGGGGAACTCCTTGATCTCCTTGCCCTCCAGGGCGGAGTTCATGGCCGCCTTCCAGATCTGCGAGGGCAGGCCGCTGCCGTAGATCGACGCGCCGCTGTAGTTGGTGAGCGCCGTGCCGTCGTTGGTGCCGACCCAGACCGCGGTGGACAGCTGCGGCGTGTAGCCGACCATCCAGGCATCCTTGTTCTTTCCGGTGTCGCCGAGCTGCACGGTGCCGGTCTTGGCAGCCGACGGACGCGCGCCCAGCGACGAATCGTAGAGCGAGTTGCCGTTGGAGTACGCGGCGATCGGTTCGAGTGCCGCGGTCACGGTGTCGGCGACCTTGGCGGGGAAGACCCGCTTGCCCTCGTTCTTGCGCTCGAAGAGCACCTGGCCCTCGGAGTCGGTGACCTTCTGCACGAAGTACGGCTCGTGGTAGACGCCGGACGCCGCGAGCGTCGCATATGCCGAGGCCATGTCGATGACGCGGGACTGGTACTGGCCCAGCACCACGCCGCCCTCGGGGGAGCCGTTCGCCTCCTCCAGGGTCTTCTCGATGTTGCCGAAGGACTCGGCGACACCGGCCCGGTGCGCCGCGTCGGCGACGTCCTGGGCGCCTCGCTTGAGGTCCATCATGAGGCGGTAGTAGACGGTGTTCAGCGACATCTTCATCGCGGTCGCGAGGTTGCACGAGCCGCAGCTCTCACCGTCGGAGTTCTCGACCGTCAGTCCACCGCTGGCCTCGAAGGGCGCCGAGCTGTAGGTCTTCGACAGCGGGATGTCCTGTTCGAGGGCTGCGATGAGCGCGAAGACCTTGAACGACGAGCCGGTCTGGAGACCCGCCTGCGCGAGGTCCCATCCCCCGGCGTTGTCGCCACCGTAGTAGCCGCGCACGGCTCCGGACTGCGGGTCGATGGACACCACGGACGCCAGGAGGTCGTCGGGTTCACCGTTCAGCTGACCGTTCGGACACTTGTAGATCTTGTTCTTGCGGCAAGCCGCCTGGACGACACCGTTCTGCACCTGGGGGTCGATGGTGGTGCTGATCTTGAGGCCGCCGGTCTGCAGCTGCTTCTCGGTGATGCCGACGCTGGTGAGCTCTTCGAGCACCCGACGCTTGATCAGACCGTTGGGGCCGGGCGTCTCGTCGCTTCCGCTGACACGCGCCTTGACGGTCTTGGGGAAGACCGCGTTGTCGGCCTGCTGCTTGGTGATGGCTCCGGTCGCGACCATGCCGCTCAGCACATACCGCCAGCGGGCCTCGGTCGCCTCGAGGTTGTTCTCCGGGTCGTAGTACGACGGCGCGCGGATGACGCCCGCGAGCAGAGCGGCTTCCTCGAAGGTCAGCGGGTTCTTCTTCGCCCGCGCCTTGTCGGTGATGGACTTGTTGAAGTACTTCTGCGTGGCGACGGCGACGCCGTAGGCTCCGCGGCCGAAGTAGATGGTGTTGAGGTAGGCCTCGAGGATCTTCTCTTTCGACCAGCCGTGCCGCTCGTTCATCTTGGCGGCGATCGCGAGTTCCTTGAACTTGCGGTCGAAGCTGCGTTCGTCGCCGACGATCGCGTTCTTGACGTACTGCTGCGTGATCGTCGAACCACCGCCGGCGGACTGGTTGCCGGTGATCTGACCGATCATGGCGCGGGACAGGCCGCGCGGCGAGAAGCCGTTGTTGGTCCAGAACTCGCGGTCCTCGGCAGCGACGATCGCCTGGATCATCGTCTCGGGGATCTCGTCGAACGGGACGACGGTGCGGTTGCCGTCGGGCTGGGTGATGTCGGCGAGGGTGCGGCCGGAGGTGTCGACGATCGTCGCCTTCTGGCTGACCTCGGGTTCGGGGATCTCCGCGGTGAAGTAGGTGAATGCGAACGCGATGATCAGCACCAGCACGATGGCCGGGACGATCGCACCCACTGCGCCGAGCGCCCACGCGAAGCGTTTCTGCCGCGCCTCCGTGGCCTGCCTGCTGGCTCGTCCGTTGTTACCGCCACCGTTGCGACCGGGACGGGGTCCGGTACCGCGCGGTGTGGGCGAAGAACCGTACGCCTCGCTCATCGTCCACCTTTCCTACCGGGCCGTGCGGCACGTACACGCACCGCTGACCTCGGGCTCATTCTCTAGCCTCGTGCCACTCCACTTTGACAGCACGCATGAGGCCTCGGCAAAAACCGCAGGCCAGCGCACTACTTGGCCACACGTCGGGTGCGACGCGTGGTCCGCGGCGGCAGCCCGGCAACGTATGACTGCACCAAATGGTTCCAGCTGCACGTCCGGCACACCTCGACGACATGCACCGAGAACTCCTCGGCGGTGGTCGCCAGCCGGGCGATCTCGTCCGTACTCCGCGCTGAGCCGCTCACCTGGCCGAGCCGTTCACCGAACACCCAGGACACAAGTGTGACCTGCTCTTTTCGGCAGATCGGGCACATCGTCTCGCTGGGCCGACCATGGAATTTCGCCGCGCGCAGAAGGTACGGACTCGCATCGCACACGTCGGCCACGGCGGTCCGGCCCGCGTGGACCGAGGACAGCCGAGCGCGCCGCTGCAGGGCGTAGTCGACGATCTGGCGTTGCACGGTTCCAAGCGTACGTGGTCACACCTTTGTCGTCGGCGCGACGGGTCCGCGCGCTCCACGGAACCGGGTGGCTGCCGAGACCGCCCAACGCACGACGTATCTTCCTCGATCGACCTCGTCGTGGACACCGGTTATATCGGTGCGATACATTGGCAAACACATCGGAGCGAGGTGTTGCGCTGTCAGCACCTTTCGACACATCGACGGACCGGAGGGGGTGACGAAGTGCTCGAGCTCGCGATTCTGGGGTTGCTTCTCGAAGCCCCCATGCACGGTTACGAGCTGCGCAAGCGGCTGACCGGGCTCCTCGGGGCCTTCCGTGCCTTCTCCTACGGCTCGCTGTATCCGACCCTGCGTCGGATGCAGGCCGACGGTCTCATCGATGAAGCCGACGCACCCTCGGGCATGAAGGTTCGCCGTGGGCGTCGGGTGTACCAACTCACCGATGCCGGCCGCACTCGGTTCGCCGAGCTCGTGGCCGACACCGGTCCGCAGAACTACACCGACGACGGTTTCGGTGTGCATCTGGCGTTCTTCAGCCGGACTCCCGCAGTTGCGCGCATGCGCATCCTCGAGGGTCGTCGTCGGCAGGTGGAGGAGCGCCGCGAAGGGTTGCGGGAGATCGTCGGACGGTCCAACCGGGCGGTCGATCGCTACACCCGTCAGCTGCATCAGCTCAGCCTCGAGTCCAGCGAACGGGAGGTCCGCTGGCTCAACGAGCTGATCGCCGCCGAGAGCTCCCAGCAGCGAGACGGGACTCCAAGTCCGTTCGATTCCGACACATTTGATCCCGACGACACCGCTCGGGACGACGCCGGAACCGAACAGTCACCTGTCGATCCGGGGCCGGACGCCGGCACCGGACGAGCCGATGACGAATTGCCAGAACCGGACTCGCCGCAGAGCCGGGACGAACAGCTCGGGCACCCGAGCAAGTGAAAACACCGGTGGCGCAGCGAAGGTCTGCGACGCCGCAACAAGAAGGAGAGCCCGACCATGGGTGAGCCCAATAAGGTGCGCGTTGCCATCGTGGGCGTAGGAAACTGCGCTTCATCCTTGGTGCAAGGCGTGCAGTACTACAAGGACGCCGACGAGAACGCCAGCGTTCCCGGCCTGATGCATGTGAAGTTCGGCCCGTACCACGTCCGCGACGTCGAGTTCGTCGCCGCGTTCGACGTGGACGCCAAGAAGGTCGGCTTCGACCTGTCCGACGCGATCTTCGCGAGCGAGAACAACACCATCAAAATCGCCGACGTGCCGCCGACCGGTGTCACCGTTCAGCGTGGCCACACCCTCGACGGTCTCGGCAAGTACTACCTCGAGACCATCACCGAGGCCGACGGCTCGGGTGTCGACGTCGTCGCGGCCCTCAAGGACGCCGAGGTCGACGTCCTCGTCAGCTACCTGCCGGTCGGCTCGGAGCAGGCCGACAAGTTCTACGCACAGTGCTGCATCGACGCGGGTGTCGCCTTCGTCAACGCACTCCCGGTATTCATCGCCTCGGACCCCGAGTGGGCGAAGAAGTTCACCGACGCCGGCGTCCCGATCGTCGGCGACGACATCAAGAGCCAGGTCGGCGCCACCATCACCCACCGCGTGATGGCGAAGCTGTTCGAGGATCGCGGCGTCACCCTCGACCGCACCTACCAGCTCAACGTCGGCGGCAACATGGACTTCAAGAACATGCTCGAGCGCGAGCGCCTGGAGTCCAAGAAGGTCTCGAAGACCCAGGCCGTGACCTCCAACCTGACCGGCGCGCTCGCCGGCAAGGTCGAGGACAAGAACGTCCACATCGGCCCGTCGGACCACGTCGCCTGGCTCGACGACCGCAAGTGGGCCTACGTCCGCCTCGAGGGTCGTGCCTTCGGTGACGTGCCACTGAACCTGGAGTACAAGCTCGAGGTCTGGGACTCCCCCAACTCGGCCGGCATCATCATCGACGCCGTGCGCGCCGCGAAGATCGCCAAGGACCGCGGCATCGGCGGACCGATCCTCCCGGCATCGGCCTACCTGATGAAGTCCCCGCCGAAGCAGCTCGCCGACGACGTCGCGCGTCAGCAGCTCGAGGCGTTCATCGTCGAGGCCTGATCCTCTTCGGAACACCACGTACGCAGCCCCCGCCAGGGTCGAGAGTTCACTCCGATCCGGCGGGGGCTTCGTCGTGTCCCCCATATGGGCGCCGGGATCGGCGGTTTGGCGTCCGCGGCCCGTCCGGGTGTCCGAGAATGTTCGCGTGCCGGAACCCGACCGGAAGGCGGATCTCATGCGACGGAACATCATCAGGACCTGCGTGACCGCTGCGGTCGCCGCGGTGGTCGCGATCGTGGGCGCCACCGGCCTCGGGACCGCCGCTGCCGCTCCGGCGCCCGCCCCCGCAGTGACGGTCGTGGGCGGTTGCGACGGCGCGAAACTTGTTCAGCCCCGCACTCTCTCGTCGATCTTCTGCGCCGATGTGGGAGTCATCGTCTCCGACATCACCTGGCTCGCATGGACCGACGCCTTCGCGGTCGGCTTCGGCACCGAAAACCGCAAGCTCTGTGACCCGAACTGCGCTGCCGGGAAGATCGCGAAGTACCCGGTCGGTATCTGGCTGTTCGCGCCGAAGAAGGGCGCGTTCACTCAGGTCTCGCTCTACTCGTCGATCACCGGTCCGCCGGAGACCTACCAGCTCACGGGGTACGTCCGCTGACGCTCAGCTGATCTCGCCGCTGTCCTGCAGCACGGTCTCCTCGGCTCGATGTTCGTCGGGGTGTTCCTCGGCGGCGAGCCGCGGGATCAGGCCACCGGCCAGGACATCTGAGACCTGACGCTTCGAGAGTCGGTGCCGGACTTCGAACCTGCGATCCTTGGTCAGGTTGTGAACGGTGAGGACGTCATCGGCACCCAGGGCGTCCCGCAGGTTCTCCAACCGCAGGGTGTCGTCCTGCTCGACGGCGTCGTAGTCGGCGGGGTCGACGAATTCCACCGCCAACACACCGAAGTTCGCGAGATTCTGCCAGTGGATGCGCGCAAACGACTTGGCGATCACCACCCGCAGGCCGAGATGGCGCGGCGCGATGGCGGCATGCTCGCGCGACGAGCCCTGTCCGTAGTTGTCACCGCCGATGATGATGTGGCCGGTGTCCGTGGATCGGGCACGCTCCGTGTACGTGTCGTCGATGCGGGTGAAGCAGAACTCGGCGAGCTTCGGGATGTTCGACCGATACGGCAGCGCTTTCGCACCAGCCGGCGAGATGTCGTCGGTGGAGATGTTGTCGCCGACCTTCAGCAGCACCGGCGCCTCGACGACGTCGGGTAGCGCATCGAGGTCCGGCAGGTCGGAGATGTTGGGCCCCTTCACCGGCTCGATCTGCGTTGCCTCCTCCGCCGGGAGCGGCGGCACCAGCATCGCGGTGTTGACCGAATGCTCTTGCGGCAGCTCCAGATCGGGATATGGGACGTCGTTTCCGGCCGCCCAGTCGCGGGGATCGGTGATCACGCCGGTCAGCGCGGACGCGGCCGCCGTCTCCGGTGAACACAGCCACACCTTGTCGTCCTTGGTGCCCGACCGCCCGGGGAAGTTGCGGGGCATCGTGCGCAGGGAGTTCTGGCCGGTCGCAGGCGCCTGTCCCATGCCGATGCAGCCCATGCAACCGGCCTGGTGGATGCGTGCGCCGCTGATCACCAGGTTGGTCGTGGCACCCATCTTGGTGAGATCGGTGAGGATCTCGCGCGAGGTCGGGTTGATGTCGAAGCTGACACTCGACGACGTCTGCCGCCCCGCCACCATCGCCGCGGCGATC
This sequence comes from Gordonia sp. CNJ-863, assembly GCF_001942325.1. Taxonomy (NCBI): domain Bacteria; kingdom Bacillati; phylum Actinomycetota; class Actinomycetes; order Mycobacteriales; family Gordoniaceae; genus Gordonia; species Gordonia sp. CNJ-863. The sequence goes on along the minus strand of NZ_MKKG01000019.1, from coordinate 42,976 downwards.
GCGAAGTCGCGGAGACCCGGATTGGCACTCGACCCGATGACAACCTGCGAGATCTCCTCGCCGGCGACCTCGCTGACGGGCACGACGTCCCCCGGTGAGGAGGGCTTCGCGATCAGCGGGACGATCCCGGTGAGGTCGATGGTCTCCTCGGCGTCGTAGGTCGCGCCGTCGTCGGCGACGAGCTCGGTCCAGTCGTCCTCGCGACCCTCGGCGCGGAGGAACTCACGCACCGCGTCGTCGCTCGGGAACACCGTCGTCGTCGCACCCAGTTCCGCACCCATGTTCGCGATCACGTGTCGGTCCATCGCTGTCAGACTCCCGAGCCCGGGCCCGTGATACTCGATGATGCGGTTCACGGCACCCTTCACGTCGTGCCGTCGAAGCATCTCGAGGATCACGTCCTTTGCCGAACACCACGGCGGCAGTTCACCTTCCAGCTTGATGCCCCAGATCTCGGGCATCCGGATGTTCAACGGGCGACCGGTGATGGCCAGTGCCACCTCCAGACCGCCGACGCCGATCGCGAGCATCCCGAGGGATCCGGCGGCGGGCGTGTGCGAGTCGGACCCGACCATCGTCTTGCCGGGAATGCCGAACCGCTGCATGTGGGTGGGATGGGAGACGCCGTTGCCGGGCTTGGAGAACCAGAGCCCGAACCGTTCACAGGCGGTGCGCAGGTACTCGTGGTCCTCGGCATTCTTCTCATCGGTCTGCAACAGATTGTGATCGACGTACTGGACGCTCACCTCCGTGCGGGCGCGGTCGAGACCCAGCGACTCGAGTTCCTGCATGACCAGCGTCCCGGTGGCGTCTTGGGTGAGGGTCTGGTCGATGCGGATCGCGATCTCGTCGCCGGGCGTCATCTCCCCGGCCTCGAGGTGGGCTTCGATGAGCTTGCGGGCAACGTTCTGGGCGGGCATCGCACACTCCTGATCGGCTCACGCCCGAGCCACACTGGCTCGGGACTGAACCGACGTCAGAAACCGTCCGCCGATGTCGACACCGCGACACGCCTGGCGCTCACGCTCGGACTGACCTCCATGGTCGCAGTGATGCCCATCACATGCCAGCGTCCCCTCCTGGATGCGCACATGTGTCCCGGCCCGAGGTGTCGTGGATCCGGGAACCCGCAGGTCATCTATCCGACCCAGTGACCCCGACACCCCCTTCACATAGAGTGTTGTCGGTTGCTCCGATCGGCTGCACCCCGGACGAATCGGACATCACCAGACCACGTACCAACAGAAAGGCACAATCTCATGGGCGTGAGCCTGAGCAAGGGCGGAAATGTCTCGCTGACCAAGGAGGCCCCCGGACTGACCGCGGTGTCGGTCGGGCTGGGCTGGGACATCCGCACCACCACCGGCACCGACTTCGACCTCGACGCCAGCGCGATCGCGCTCGGTACCGACAAGAAGGTCGTCTCGGATCAGCATTTCGTCTTCTTCAACAACCTCCGTTCGCCCGACGGCTCGATCGAGCACACCGGCGACAACCTGACCGGTGAGGGTGAGGGCGACGACGAGGTCATCAAGGTCGATCTCGCCGCTGTTCCCCCGAACATCGACTCCATCGTCTTCCCCGTCTCGATCTACGACGCCGACGCTCGTTCACAGTCGTTCGGCCAGGTGCGCAACGCGTTCATTCGCGTCGTGAACCAGGCGGGCGGCTCGGAGATCGCACGTTACGACCTCAGCGAGGACGCCTCGACCGAGACCGCGATGGTCTTCGGTGAGCTGTACCGCCACGGCTCGGAGTGGAAGTTCCGCGCCGTCGGTCAGGGCTACGCATCGGGGCTCGCGGGCATCGCCCGCGACTTCGGCGTCAACGTCTGAGTCCGGTCTTCGCCTGCTGTTCCCGCAGCAGATTCCGCGAGGATGCCGCACCTCTCCTAGAGTGGGTGCGGCATCCTCGTGTCTTCACCCTCCGGCGTCGCCGTCGGCAGCGGTCCCTTGAACACCTCAGAAAGGCCACCAGCTAGTGGTAGTACGAATATTCGGCCTCTCGGTCGTCGTGACGGTCGTGTCGCTGATCATCGCGTTCCTCTATGGCGGTGTCGAAGCGCTGATCCTGACGGCCATCCTGGGCGTCTTCGAGATCTCACTGTCCTTCGACAACGCGGTCATCAACGCCACGATCCTTCGCAGAATGAGCGAGTTCTGGCAGAAGATCTTCCTCACCATCGGCATCCTGATCGCCGTCTTCGGCATGCGTCTGGTGTTCCCCCTGGTCATCGTGTGGCTCGCGTCGGGACTCAACCCGGTCGACGCACTCGACCTCGCGTTGAACCCGCCGCCCAACGACGCGGCCTACTTCGCCAACGGTGACCCGAGCTACGAGACGATCATCACCGACGCCCACCCGCAGATCGCGGCGTTCGGCGGCATGTTCCTCCTGATGCTGTTCCTGGGCTTCGTGTTCGAACAGAAGGAGATCACCTGGCTGTCGTGGATCGAGCGTCCGCTCGAGAAGATCGGCAAGCTGGAGATGCTCGAGGTCGTCATCGCGATCACTCTCCTCGTGCTCACCGCGACGTTCATCGCGCCGGCCGACGAGCGGTCGACGGTCATGATCGCCGGCGCGCTCGGCATGGTCACCTACATCCTGGTCAACGGCCTCGGTGAGTACTTCAACGTCGAGGTCGAAGAGCACGACGAGTCGGCAGAACCGGGTACCGACTCGGCCGAGAAGGCCGCGGCCGAAGGGGACAACGGGCGTTCCGGTCCGTCGAACCTGGCGAAGGCCACCGGCAAGGCAGGCTTCTTCCTGTTCCTCTACCTCGAGGTGCTCGACGCGTCGTTCTCGTTCGACGGCGTCATCGGCGCGTTCGCCATCACCGCGGACCCGATCATCATCGCCTTGGGCCTCGGCCTCATCGGAGCGATGTTCGTCCGTTCGCTCACCGTGTACCTGGTCCGCAAGGGCACGCTCTCGGAGTACGTGTACCTCGAGCATGGCGCGCACTGGGCCATCGGCGCGCTGGCGTTCATCCTGCTGTACTCGATCGGCACCCACGTGCCGGAGATCATCACCGGCCTGATCGGTGTCGCACTGATCATCGCGGCCCTGATCTCCAGTGTGGTTCGCCGAAACCGCCTCGCTGCGAAGGGCGAGCAGGAAAAGGTCGAGGTGTAGCGCACCGCACACAGCACACACAACTGCGCCGCAGATCCTTTCCGGATCTGCGGCGCAGTTCTCGTTTCCGCGGGTGTCAGCCCTGGTGCTGTGTGAGCTGCTGACTGATCTGCTGGTTGATCTGCTGCAGGCCCGGCACCGAGAGACCCGGCAGCTGGCCCTGGATGGTGCGCAGGACCGACGAGTCGTCGCGCACCTTCTCACTGGACTGCACCAGAACCGTTCCGGCGCCGGTGAAGTCGAACTGCCGCTCCTCGCCGGAACTGATACCGAACCGTTGGCCGGCGGCGGCGATGAAGCTGTTCACCCAGGCCTGGTCATAGTGATGGCTCGGGGACGGGCAATCCGACCAGCCGACAAGCGCTTCGGGGTCCACGCGCACGGGCGGCTCGACGAACATCACCGGACCGTTCGACGACGCCAGGAACTTGCCGGTGCCGATCAGGGTGAGGAAGCCGGGCACGATCGACTGATTCAGCGACAGATTCGGCTGGAACGCCAGTAGATTCGACGCACGGATGGTGAGATTGCCGTCCTCCAGGTCGTAGGCGTTGATGTCGTAGCCGCGGTCGCCGATGATCAGCTTGCCCTGCCCCTCGGCCACCACGTAGTCGCCGAGGTACAGCGGGGCGGAGAACTGTTGCGCCACCATCTGCAGCAGCTGGCCCTGCAAGCCCTGCTGCAGTGAGGTGAACTGCATCTGACCGTAGTAGGCGATCATCGCGCCCTTGGACATGAACCAGGGCTGGTTCAGGTCGATGCAGAACGAGTAGTTGTTGTCCGGAACGTTGTCGTCCGACGGCAGAGTCATCGGATTCCACACGGTGTTGAGTTGGCTCACAGCTTCTCCTCCGATGCCTGCACGTAGACGATGCCCTGCCCGGAACACTCCAATTGCATTGCCTCGCCGCCGGTCCGGCCGACGTTGCGCCAGCTGACCGTCGAGCGGAGGTTGGTGTTGACCTGTCCCGCGGAGCCGACGAAGGCCTGCGGGTCGACGGTCACCGGCGGCTTGTTCGGCGTCACCTCGAGCTCGAAGACCCCGCCGTGGCCGAGGATCACCGCGGAGCCCGGACCGGAGAGCTGCGTCGTGAACATGCCCTGGCCGGTGACGGCGCCGGCCGCCGCCGACCGCAGGGCACCGAACAGACCCCCGCCTCCGCCACCTCCGCCACTCCCTCCCTGGGAAGCCACCGATACGACCGACGCCTGCAGGTTCGCGCCGTATGCGAGTAGTCGGGAGGCCTCGACTCGGATGGTTCCGCCGACCGCGCCGAGATCCACGACGTGTACCTCGATGCCGAGGAATCCGTAGTGCACCTCGCCCTGCCCCTGTGCGATCATCGTCGACTCGTGCTCGCCGGCGAGCATGCGGCCGGCCATGCCGCCCATCGCACCCAATCCCGGCATGCCGCCGCCCATTCCGGCACCGGCGATCTGATGCGGCTGGAAGAAGACGTTGCCCTTGTAGAAGATCATCGCCCCCTTGCGGGCGATGACCGGTCCGCTGCGGCCGATGTCGACCGAGACGATCTTGCTGTTGACCTTGGTGAACATTCGCTACCTCACCCTCACCGCTCGGCCGGTTGGATCGACACGACTCCGCTGCCGTCCCACCGCAGCGAGAAGGCCTCGCCGCCACCCTGCCCCAGGGCGGAGCGCCAGGAGACGTCGGTGACGAAGGACTGGCTCAATTGCCCACGGGCACACACGAATGCATCCGGATCGACGACCAGTGGGTACTGGGGTGACACCTCCAGATGGATCAGCGGGCCACCGTTGGACAGCAGGGCTATCTGGCCGTGTCCACTGACCGTCGTCGTGAACAGTCCCTGTCCCGACGACGCGCCGCGCAGACCCGCGAACGTCACGTTGGTCTGGAGGTTCCCGTTCAGCACCATGAGTTGCTGGGACTCGACCTGCAGCGTCTCGTTGTTGAGTTCGATGATCGTCGTCTCGGCCGCGTTGTGGGCGAAGTACACGATGCCGTTGCCCGAGGCCTCCATGAAGGACAACGCCTCACCGGTCGCCCGCTGCTTGAGACCGGCGAGCACGTCGTCACCACCGCCGAAGCCGGCCGACTTGAACGCGACCTGCCCCTCGTAAGCCACCATCGAACCGCTGATCGCGCGGACCGCGGTGTTGTTCAGCCTGGCCTCGACCACGCGTTTGGATCGTTGTACCAACTGCATTCGACGTGCCTCTCTCGCGCCGCCGGGAGGCCGCCGCTCGGCCCCCCTCGTGTGTTCCCCGACGCCGTCCCCGAATCACGGCACCGCCGCCGATCGGCATCCATCTGCGCCATGAGGTGGCTGATGAGCTCAGCTGTGAGTCGATCGGTCCGGCCTCATACCGAGTTGAAATTAGCCGATAGCATCGTGTCGTGCCCGGAAACTTCGTACGTCGTTGGTTCGGCAACGATTCACGCACGAATTCCGCCTCACCTGCATCATCGGAACAAATGACAGCGACCTTCCTGGAGTCCGAGACGGTCCTCGCCGAAATCGATCCGGCGGTCGCGGTGGTCGCCGCCACCGACCCGCGCTCGCAGCTGCGCGAGGCGTGGTCGGCGATCCGGGATCAGCACGCCCAGGTGACCGCCGACTACCTCCAACTCGTCTCCCCGCCCGAGGGCACGCGCGTCCGGCAACAGGACTACGACCGCACCACCGAGGCCCTCCGGGCGGTCACGGCGTCGATGCGCGGCTTCGCCGAGGCGAACGCCGGCGCACTCCGACGCGCCCGTTCCGCGGTGCAGACCGCGAACGCCCAGGACCACGAGGCGCGCGTCGCCTCGCATCGGGCGATGACGGCCCTGGAGAACGCCGGTCCGGCGATCGGCCGGCTGCAGTCGGTGACCCGGGCCACCGACGAACTCGACCGGGCGTTGAGAGTTTTCGAGCAGAGTTCAGCCCTCCGTGAGCGGCAGCCGGCGGCTGCGACGGTCATCACGTCGGCACAGCGGCTCGAGAGCCTCCTCCGTGAGGCGCCCGCGTTCGCCGACCGCGCCCGTCGGGTCATCCGGTCGGTGGAAACCCGACGCAGCGCCATCGCGACCCGCAGCGCACAGGTTCCCGACACGCTCTCGACGTTGCGCCGGGAGTTCAGCGCGGACTGTTCCACCGACCTGGAGCGCACCGAGACCATCGTCGACGAGCGTCTGGCCCATGCGGATACGGCGATCTCGACGGCGCGCGGAATGCTCGCCGACGCACCCGACCAGGCAATCGAACAGGCCGACGCCGCCCGCGATGATCTGTCCGTCGCGGAGGCCGCGGTCGACGCCGCCCTGGATCGGCTGAGGCTCCTGCGCGAGGTGCGCGCCGATCCGCAGGACGCCGAACGAGGCGTCCGCTTCCGACTCCGCGACGCCCAACGCTTCGCGGTCAACCATTCTCTGGTTGACGAATGGGGCTCGGTACTCGATGCTCAGGCCGACCGGATCGAGCGTGCGAAGGGGGAGCTCGATCGCGTCCACCCCGACTACTGGGGATATCTGACCCAGTTGCGGGCCGTGGACGACCGGATCAGCGAGATAGTTTCCCGGATGAGAGGACAGGTGGCCGCACGATGACCACCACGGCACGCCACGACGATCCCGGGCTCGAACCCGGAACAATCCGGCATTTCGGTCAATTGGGACTTGCTACGCGCGAACAACTGTTCTTCCGGCAACCGGAGTCGATCGATCGGACCTGGCCCGCACAGAGATTGGCGATCGCGCTCGGCGCCACCCTCTACGTGCCCGCCACCCGTCCCGATCTCGCCGACGTCATCCGCAAGCGGCGGGCCGAGGGCGTGATCTCGATGGTCATCGACCTCGAGGACGCGGTCGCCGACCACGAGGAGGCCGATGCCATCGATCACGCGGTCGCCGCCCTGCGCGACATCGGGGAGAATCCCGGCGAGCCGATGCTCCTGTTCGTCCGGCCGCGATCGGCCGACCGCGTTCTGCGCATCGCCACCGCCCTCGCCGGCCCGTCGGCCGCAGGTGCACCGTCTGCGAGCACCCCATCAGCGCTCACCGGTTTCGTCATCCCGAAGTTCAACTCCGCCAACGCCGAAGAGGCGCTTGGCGCCGTCGCCGAGGCGAGTGAACTTCTGGGACAACATCTGTGGGTGATGCCGGTCCTGGAGTCCGCCTCGGTGGTCCACCGGGAGACACGCGACGAGGAACTGACCACCCTGGCCGCGCATCTCAGCGCACACCGCGCCAGCGTGCTCGCCGTTCGTATCGGGGCCACCGACATCTGCGGTTACTTCGGAATCCGCCGGGACCGCGACCTCACGATCTACGACGTCCGGGTCGCCGCCGACGTCATCGCCGGCATCGTCAACCACCTCGGACGCACCGACGAATCCGGCTTCATCGTGACCGGACCGGTGTGGGAATACTTCGCCGACCACGAGCGTATGTTCCAGCCGATGTTGCGGCACACACCTTTTCGCGAGAGTGACGCCGTCTATTTCCGGCAGCAGCTGGTCAGCCGGGACATGGACGGCTTGCTGCGCGAGATCTCGCTCGACCGCGCCAACGGCCTCCACGGCAAGACGGTGATCCATCCGGCACACGTCGCCGCCGTGCATGCGCTGTCCGCGGTGACCCACGAGGAGTATCACGATGCGCTCGACATCCTCTCCGGAGAAGCCGGCGGCGTCCGGGCGTCGTCGTACCGGAACAAGATGAACGAGCTCAAACCACATCGCAATTGGGCGCTACGCGTGATCGACCGAGCCGCCGCCTTCGGCGTGACCCGGCAAGGCGTCAGCTTCGTCGATCTCCTGACCGCCCTCGCCGCCCCGGGACCCACCGCCCGGTGAACGCAGTGAGCCACGATCCCTCAGACCGCGAACCGGACTGGGTCACCACCCGCTTCGGCGTGGAGGTGACGTCCGACGGCACCGGTCATGCCGAGCACGAAGTGCGTGACCTCGTCGTCCTCGGTCTGCGCCACAACAAGCGGCGGGCCCACCTCCTGGTCTCGACCGTTCTCGGCAAGCACATCCCCACGCCTCCCCACGTGGTTCGCCGTGCTGCGACGACCTCGGTGCGGCGATCATCGAGCAGATCGGCGCCGACGCCGCGCGCGACTCCATCGTGTTCGGCTTCGCCGAGACCGCCACCGGACTCGGACACTGTGTCGCCCAACGGATCTCCGCGTCCCGCTACTTACACTCGACGCGTCGTCGGCTTCCCGGCGTAGTCGTGTCGGGAACCTTCGAAGAGGGGCATTCGCACGCCACCACCCACCTGCTGCAACCCAGCGATCCGCGCTTTCTCGACGCGACCACCCCGGACGAGACGCTGATCCTCGTCGACGACGAGATCTCCACCGGCACCACGGCGCTCGGCGCGATCGAGACGATCGTCGCGACACGCCCGCGCGCACGGTTCGTCGTCGCCTCACTCGTCGACATGCGTAGCGCCGATCAGCGGGCCATCTGCGCCAAGGCCGCCGCCGACCTCGGCGTGGAGGTCTCCTACGTCGCACTGGCACACGGCTCGGTCACGTTGCCGCCCACTCTGCTCGACGACGTGTGGGAACTCACCTCGGACACGCTCAACCCCGTTGTGCCGGAAAGAGCGGGCGTCACCACACTCGACCTCGACTGGCCGAAGGGGACGCCGGACGGCGGCCGCCACGGGTTCGCGCGATCCGATGCGGGGCCGTTCCGCGACGCGACCGAGGCCGCCGCCGCGACCATCGCGAAACATCTCGATCCGCAGCGTCCCGTCGTGGTGGTCGGACACGAGGAGCTGATGTACGCGCCGCTGTGCATCGCCGAAGGCCTCGAGCAACGAGGCTTCGTGACCGGCTATCAGACGACCACTCGGTCGCCCGCGCAGGTCCACAACGTGCCCGGCTACCCGCTGCGTCGAGGATTCCGTTTCCTCGCACCCGAATCCGATCCGGAGACACCGCGCTACATCTACAACGTCTCGTCGGACGCCCTGCCCGATCCCCAGGTGGTGGTCGTGATCGACACCCCAGCCGACACCCCTGAACTCCGCTCCCCCGGCGGCCTTCTCGACGTCCTCACCACCGCAGGCCATCCCGTCACACTGGCAATCCTCCCGGCAACCGACCAGACGCAACTCCGCGCATCACGACAGGCGGTCAACCCGTGACGTCCACACCCCCGCTCCGCGGTCCCGACTTCGGTTCCTACGCACCCGACGAGGTGACGTGGCTGCTCAAGGATCTCTCCGACATCGCGCTCGAGGGCGACCTGCACGAGCGGGAACGTCGAATCCAGTCGGGTAAGGCGCATTACGCCGAGTCCCTGCCGATCGAGTACCAGCCGGGACGCGAATACCAGGACCTCTTCCAGGCAACGCTGCAGTCTTCAGCACAGCGACTCGCCGAGGCGGTCGGGGTCGTCTCCGAACTGATTCTCACCGAACGGCATTCGTCGCCGACACTTGTGTCACTCGCGCGAGCCGGGACACCCGTCGGCATCCTGATCCGCCGGTGGATGCAGGCGGTTCACGGGATCGAGCCCCAGCACTACACGATCTCGATCGTGCGTGGTCGCGGGATCGACACGGTCGCCCTGGACCACATCGTCGAACGCCATCCCGCTGAGTCGATCGTCTTCGTCGACGGCTGGACCGGAAAGGGTGCGATCCAGCGCGAACTCACCGCGGCGCTGGCCGAGTACGCGCAGCTTCCCGGCCGCCCGGCACTGCACGACGAGCTGGCGGTGCTCGCCGATCCCGGCTCCTGCACCACCCTGTTCGGTACTCGCGACGACTTCCTCATCGCGTCGGCATGCCTGAACTCCACCGTGTCGGGGCTGGTGTCGCGCACGGTCCTCAACGCCGACCACATCGGTCCGGGAGAGTTCCACGGCGCCAAGTTCTATCGGGATCTGGCCGAGTTCGACGTCTCCGGTCGGCTTCTCGATGCGGTGAGCGCCGAGTTCCCCACCGTCGCCGACCGCGTCGCCGCCACGCTGGCCGCCATGACAGCGGAGCATCGGACGCCGACCTGGTCGGGATGGCGATCGGTCGAACGGATTCAGCTCGACTACGGATTGTCGTCGATCAACCTGGTCAAGCCGGGCGTGGGCGAGACGACCCGCGTGCTGCTGCGTCGCGTTCCGTGGCGGGTCCTCGTCCGCGCCGACGACCTGCCCGAGCACCGCCACATCCGACTCCTCGCCACCGAACGCGGAGTGCCGGTGGACGTCTCGCCCGATCTCGCCTACTCGTGTGTCGGGTTGATCAAGGAGGACGCGTGAGCGTGCTGGTCGCCACCGACCTCGACCGGACGATGATCTACTCGCAACCGGCGATGGGCGAGGCACAGTTCGCCGCCCTCGACACCGTCTGCGTCGAGATCTACCGCGACGCCCCGCTGTCGTACATGACGACCACCGCCGTCCAGCTCCTCGCCCACCTCGCCGACGAGGTGCCGGTGATCCCGACGACGACTCGGACGCCAGACCAGTACGAGCGAATCGCTCTGCCCGGCGGACCGTTTCGGTTTGCCGTGGCGAGCAACGGCGGACGAATCCTCGTCGACGGAGCCGATGACCCGGTCTGGCGTCACCAGATCGAACGCGTGGTGTCCGCCTCAGGCGCAGGCCTCGACGAGGTACTCACCGAACTGCGCACCCGCATCGACGATTCCTGGGTGAAGTCGCTGCGGATCGCCGACGACCTGTTCTGCTACCTCGTCGTCGAACCCGCGGCCCAGCCGCATGAGTTTCTGCCCGCGTGGCAGGACTGGTGCGCGGCGCACGGGTGGACGGCCTCGCAGCAGGGTCGCAAGATCTACGCGACGCCCCGGTCGGTCACCAAGTCCGCGGCGATCGCCGAGGTGCGTCGTCGCCTCGTCGACGACGGCACGATCGGGACGGACGCGCAGCTGTACGCGGCCGGTGACGGGTGGTTGGACGCCGACCTTCTCGAGATCGCCGACCACGCGATCCGCCCACGCCACGGCGAGCTCGAGCTCCTCGGCTGGACGACGCCAGGTCTCACCGTCACCGCCGAGACCGGCGCTCTCGCCGGGGTGGAGATCCTCGAATGGCTCCACGCCCGGTGTTCGGTCAGGCCGGCATCGGACCCAGCACATCCGAGTGCCCGTGCCGTCGGCACCAGCTGATCAGGTACCGCGCGTGCAGACCGCACCAGCGGTAGACGGCGGCCTGCGACATCGGGGACGAAGTCGGTGCCTCACCACGCTCGGAGATGATCGGGCCGAGGTAGTGACTCGTCACCTTGTTGGCCGTGTTGGGTGACACCTTGGCCGCGCGCGCCAGACTCGCACCGTCGGACGCGTTGCCCGAAGCGATCGCGCCCGCCAGGCGTCCCGCGGTATGACCCCGCTGGCCCGTGAACAACTCATACAGAGGCCTCCGACGCGGAGGCCCCGGCTTCTCCCCCAGCACCTGACCGAGCGCCACCGCGCGCACCGCGCGCATGAGTGTCGCGAACCCGTCGGACTTCGAGATGACGCCCGCGACCTCGTCGCGCAGTCGCGCCTCATCGAGATGATCGGATTCGAGCCCATGGCCCTGGGTCGCGAGGATGACCGGCGCCTGACGGTCGTGTTTGTTCAGGGCGTCGATGGCGTCGAGCCCGTCGAAGCGCCACTCCAGGTCAGGGCGGTTCCAGATGAGGTCGGCGATCACGACGTCGAAGCGGACGTGGCCGGCAACCGAGCGGGTGAACTCGTCCTCGCTGGTCGCCACGGTGACGACAGCGTGTTCGAGCGCGCCTTGGAGAGGGCCCGCCACGACGTGGCCGAGCGGGGAGGCGACGAGCACGCGAAGACGATTCGGCACGTGCATGATTTTGCCTGATGCGGGCCATCCGTGCGTGATCACGCATTTACTGGAGTCATTCGAGCCAATTATGGCTCGATTACTTATCAATCGGGCCGGAAAGGCAGTGACTTATCGAGCAATGTTCGTAACCCTAGAGAAGTAGACGTTGAGAGCAGTTCATCTCTCCGCCTGCCAAACCGATCGCGAGCAAGGTCGATCACGGCTCCCATCATGCCGCCGGGTCGAGAGAATTGGCGGCACGCGGGGCCGGCAGCAGGATTCTGTCGACAGGAGGACGGTACCGATGTCAGCCCCTCTGGATGAACTTCACCGCCAGCACGAGACAAACCCGCAGCCCAACGTGTCCCGACTCAATTCGGTCGGCCGGACCGTCCCGCAATCCGCCGGGTCGCAGCCCCACTCCCATCTGAGACGCCTCGCCGTCGTGGTCGCCGAAGGCGATCTGTTCGACGCCGCACTGGTGGCCCTCATCGAGGGGGCCGGCTACGGCGCCACCCTGGTCGAGCCTGGGCAGATTCCCTCCCTGCGCAATCCCGCCGTCCTCCTGGTCAGGTCGCCCGGCTCGCTCGCTAAGGTCCGGCGTGCGTCGATGCTGCGCAATGTGCGCGTCGTCTTCCTCGGCGACGGGATCGCCTCCCGCGACCACATCCGCATCTCACCCCGTTCGCCGGGCGCCGAATCCGCATTGCGTCAGGCCCTTGCCGCGATCGTCGGCCCGCCCGATCAGCAGTCGACCCCGCACGCGCCCGCCGACCGCGTGCGGGTGACCGAACGCGAGCGAGAGATCCTGCAGACCTACACCCTCGGCGCCACACTCCGCGAGACTTCGCAGGCACACCAGATCGCGGAGAGCACGGTCCGCGAGCACTACCGCCGCGTCGTGCGTCGTTACGAAGAAGCCGGGCGACCCATCGGCAACAAGGCCCAGCTCCTCCTCGAGTTCATGGCCGACGGTTGGGTTCGCCCCTGAGAACGTCCTGGTCAGGGACCTAGTACCCTCGACGCCGACTCGCCGGGCGCGCAGACTGGAGGTATGAGGTCAACACCGGGCCTCCGCCGCCCGCTCACCATCGCTGCCGGATACCGACGTACCTGGGCCGCTGCGCTGCTGGCTGTCGTCGAGTTGCTCGTCGCGTATCAGGCGATCGACGGTGGTCTGGCGCTCGCCGACGACCGGTGGAAGATGCCTCGGGAGTGGCTGCAACACACGCCGTTCGACAACTGGACCGGCCCCGGCCTCGTACTCATCGCAGCGATCGGCGTGCCACACGCGCTCGCGGCACTGGCCGTCGTCGTCCTGCCTGTCGACGCCCGGCTCGGCATTCTCGGGGGTCTGCTGAGCGGCGCGTCGTTGGTGGCATGGATCGGCATCCAGATCGCGCTGCTCCAGATCTTCTTCTTCCTGCAACCGGTCATCGTCGTACTCGGGATCATCGAGATCTGCCTGGCGATCCTATGGCGGCGCACGCTGTCGCGCCGCCCGGTACCGCGGCCCGACGACCCGTATCCGACTCGCCCCCTGTCCGCCGCGTCGAACCGGGACCCGGAATGAGGAGCGGCCCGATCATCGCAGGTCTGCTGGCTTCGACCGCGTGTTCCGCCGCTGCGTACTGCGCCTGGGTCCGGCCGTGGGTGATGACCTGGGGCGCAACGGACGAGGAGGTGGCCGCAGCACTCCCGGGCGACGAGTTCCTGCCCGACGCCGACGGTGTGGCCACGCGCGCGATCACGATCGACGCACCACCGGACGCGATCTACCCGTGGCTGGCCCAGATGGGACCGTCGCCGCGGGGCGGCGCTTACACCTACGACTGGATCGAGAACCTGCTCGGGCTCGACATGCACAGCACCGACCGGGTGCTCGAGGAGTTCCAGCATCCGGTCGTCGGCGAGACGATCGGTGTCGGACCCGAGGCCTCCCGCATCGAGATCGCCGACCCCGGCCGCGCATTCGTCACCCGGACCACCGACGGTGACTGGGTGTGGTCGTTCACCCTGGTCCCCGACGGCGACTCGACGCGGCTGATCAGCCGGAACCGCTTTCGGCTGCCCGGGCTGGGCAAGAAGCTGGCGATGATCCCGATGGAGCCCGGGTCGCTGATCATGGAACGCAAGATGCTCCACGGGATCAAGGAGCGGGCCGAGGCTCTCGCGCACGCCGGGTGACCTCGCAGGTCGCGCCGGGTCCACGGGACGGCGCGCCGGTCGTGGCACAGTGAGAGGGTGCTCCTGCCGACGTTGACCCCCACTGCCCCGGACGATCCCGAAGTGATCCGGATAGGTGAGGATCGACTGTCGCGGGAAGACCTGGTCGGTGCGGCCACCGCTGTCGCGGAACGGATTGCCGGTGCGCGCACCGTCGCGGTTCTGGCGCAGCCGACGGTCGAGACCGTTCTCGCGGTGGTCGGCGGTCTGATCGCCGGTGTGCCGGTGGTCCCGGTGCCGCCCGACTCCGGTCCGCGCGAATTCGCCCACATCCTGGCCGATTCCGGCGCACAGGCCTGGCTGGGACAGGGGCCGGCCGACGCCACACTGCCGGTGGTCCCGGTCCGTCGCTACGCGAAGTCGTGGCATCGGCATCCCGAACCCCACGCCGATTCGACGGCACTGATCCTCTACACCTCCGGCACCACGGGGCTCCCCAAGGGCGTGCCGATCACCCGTCAGGCCATCGCGGAGGGACTCGACGCACTCGCGGATGCCTGGCTGTGGACCGCCGATGACACACTCGCGCATGGCCTTCCGCTCTTCCACGTTCACGGGCTCATCCTCGGCGTTCTCGGGCCGCTCCGCCGAGGCGGCCGGTTGATCCACACCGAGAAGCCGACCGCGGCGGGGTATGCCGCCGCCGCCGAAGCCGGTGCGTCGATGTTCTTCGGGGTCCCGACCGTGTGGAGTCGCGTCGGCGCCGATCCCGAAGCCGCCCGAACGCTCTCCAGCGCACGCATTCTCGTGTCCGGCAGTGCCCCACTGCCGGTTCCCGTCTTCGACCGTGTCCGCGAACTCACCGGTCACGAGATCGTCGAACGTTACGGCATGACCGAAACCCTGATCACCGTCAGCACCCGGGTCGACGGCGAGCGTCGCCCGGGCTGGGTCGGACTTCCCCTCGCGGGAGTCGAGACTCGCCTTCGCGAGGGCGACGCCGACGTGCCCCACGACGGCGAATCCGTCGGCGACCTCCACGTCCGCGGACCGATGATGGCGTCGGGCTACCTCAACCGACCCGACGCGACCGCCGAATCCTGGCTCGACGACGGTTTCTTCGCCACCGGCGACGTCGCCGTCATCGACCCGGACGGCATGCACCGCATCGTCGGACGCCGGTCCACCGACCTCATCAAGTCCGGCGGCTTCCGCATCGGCGCCGGGGAGATCGAGACCGTGCTCCTCGCGCACCCGGCCGTACGTGAAACCGCGGTGATCGGCGTCCCCGACGACTATCTCGGCCAGCGCATCGTCGCGTATGTGGTGGCCGACGAGGTCGACGACACCGAGCTCATCGAGTTCGTCGCCGGCGAACTGTCGAACCACAAACGCCCCCGTGAGATCCGGTTCGTCGACTCACTCCCCCGCAACGCCATGGGCAAGGTGCAGAAGAAGCTGCTCGGCTGAGGGCTTGCGGGTCATGCCCGGCGGCCCGCACCGAGAAGCGCCCCTGGAAAGCACCCTCGGTGGCGGTGCCGGCGGTGACATAGTGTCGTCGGGCGGGCTGTGGAGGGTGGAGATCAGGGGTCGATTTCAGGGGCGGTTTCCGGCGGCGGCGCGGTTGCGGTGGTACCCCTTCCGGACCGCGGCCGCGATGTCGGCGTACGTGGCCTCCCAGTGGCTGAACACCTGCGCGTAGGTGAGTCGCATCGGTAGATAGCCCAGCGGGATGAGCTTGCGGGACCTGACGCGGTCGCTTTCGTAGTCCTCCTCGCCGGTGTGGTGGGCCCGGCTGTCGAGTTCGATCGCGAGCCGCTCACCGACGAGCAGGTCGATCCAACCCACCCCGGGCACGTGATGCTGCACCTCGACGCGTAGCCCGGCACTCCTCAGCCTCAGGCGTGCCGCAGTCTCGGTTCCCGACGCCGCTAGCCGGTTGCACCTCTCGATTGCGTTCTTGATCGCGAGTGGGGCGAGTCGGAACTCGGAACGGAGATCGTCGTGGGTCAGCTTGCCGTGATGTAGTGCGGAGTCACACAGGATGACGAAGCCCTCCTCGTCGAAGCACCGTGCGGCATACTGCAGTGCGGTCGCGACATCGTCGACGGCGGCCAGAGCCGGAGTCGGGCGGCCGTGGCGTCGGCAACGGTCGGGGGACCGACGTCGTTCGTACCGCGTCACGCGCGCATGGGACTCGACGGGATGGTCGGGAATCCACAATCCGTGGCGGAGCAGCGCACTCGCGCACGACACGACGGCGTGGTCGGCCACCGCCGCAACCACGTCGGGGTCGGCATCGGGAACCCGAAACCATCCGTGCCGAATCCGTTGGATCGCACCGGTTTCGACGGCGCGTCGAATATCCGGCGTGGTCTCTCCGGATTCGAGCAGCTGGCGGGTCGACACCACACCCCCGAAGCGCTCGATGAGCTGGTCGTAGTCCATCGGTTCAGTGTCAGGTGCTGGGGACTCGATCGAGCGTGGCGTCCCGGGGGCTGTGGATAACTCCGCTGGAAACCGCCCCTGGAATAGGGCTTCCACAACCGACTCGATGACACTATGTCGCCGGCGGCGCTACGGAGGGCGCATTCCGGGGGCGGATCTCAGGGGCGCATTTCAGGGCGGATCTCAGAGAGCCCGGTGATCAGTTGGCCCAACCCCGCTCACCCATCCAGCCCGTGATGATGCCGACCGCCTCCTTGAGGTGCGGGATCTGTTCGCGCCCCGAATAGTAGTGCGTCGCACCGGTAATGGTGTGCAGCGTCTTGTCGGGGTGTCCGACTGCGTCGAACAGTCGGTGGGTGTGACTGGGCGTGCACGCGTTGTCGGCCGAGTTGCCGATGACGAGGGTCGGGACCTCGAGATCGGCGGCGCAGCGCGGACCGTCGCCGTGGGCGTCGTCATAACTCCACTGCGACAACCAGCTTCGCAGCGTCGTGAAGCGCGCCAGGCCGACCGGACCCATGTTGACGATGCGCGGATCACCCAGGTAGCAGCCCAGTTTGCGGTCGCTCGGGTCGACGGACAGGTCCAGCCACCGGGGGTCGGCCATGGTGCCGTGGACGATGAAACCGCGTTCCATCAGCGGCTCGCCACGGCCGCGAAGGTCGGCGAGTTGTTCCTTCACCCACGCGGTGATCCGGCGGTTGCGGTCGATCTGCGCTGCTCGGTACCGCTCCAGGAACTCCGCGGTGTACGGCGGCTGGTTCGGGTTGGCCGGGTTGTAGAGATCGAGCTCGGGATCGCGCTTCTCCGGGTCGGTTTCGTCGAGGATCGAGGGGTCCATCCACTCGGTCAGCGTCCCGTGCCGCGACACGTGGGCGGCGAGGAGCATCATGCCGTCCGCGGCCGGGAGGTCGAGCCGGGTGAGGTCTGGCGGTTCGCCCGCCGGGGTCTCGGTGACCGTCGCATGCTGGGCCTGCTGCTGGTAGTACAGCGACAGCGCACCGCCACCACTCCAGCCGGCCAGGATCACCTTCTCGTAGCCGAGGCGCTCCTTGGCGTCCTTCACGCAGGCGCCGAGATCCTGGACGACCTTCTCCATGATCAGCGCACTGTCGACGCCGCGATACCGGCTGTTGCAGTAGATGACGTGATGCCCGGCGCGGGCCAGCGCGTTGGTCATCGGCAGGTAGGCACCACCGCCGATCGGGTGCATGAAGATGATGACGTTCTTCGACGCCACGCCGACCGGCTTGAGGAGGTAGCTCTCCAGGACGACGCTCTCGGTGACACCGCCATAGGTGTCCTTGTACGCCGACGTGTCGTCGAAGACGACGAGGTAGGGAATGCGCTCGTATTCGTGGCGCGGCAACGTGTTCGGCGACGTCATACCTGTGCCTCTTCCTGGACCTCGGCCTGCGCCGACTCGGTCATGACGGGGGTCGCGATGAGACGACGACGCGTGTCGATCGCGATGACCTTCCACTCCACGCGGTCGAACTCGTCGAACTTGCGGCGCGACCGCTCGCGGGCGCGTTCGGGGATGCCGTGGTGGATGCCCTGCGGCGCATGCGAGATGAATCCCGGCGGCATTCCGGCGCCGAACAGGCTGCCGCCGTGGAAGAACGCGATCTCGTCGAAATCGGTGTTGCGGTGATACCAGGGCAGGCGCTCGGCACCCTTGCGGGCCTCGGCCGGGCGTGGCAGGAAGTTCATCACATACACCCCGGTGGCCTGCATGAACAGGTGAACGGTCGGCGGGAGGTGCACCGACTCTGAGGTGATGACGTCGTAGTCCTCGAGGTTGAAGGTGAACGGGAAGAGATCCCCGCGCCAACCCTCGACGTCGAGCGGGTGGAAGGGATAGAACAGCGTCGTCTGTCCCTCGCGCTGACGGAAGCGGACCTCGTACTCGTCGCGTCCGTCGCCCTCGAAGACCTCGGCTTCCGGGACGCCGACCAGTGACGAATCGAACGGGAAGAACCGTCCGAGGACGCCCGGTTCCGGCACCCGGTACTCGTCGACCGCCTCGATGATCAGCAGCAGGGACTGGTCGTCGGGGATCTGCCGATACGTGCACCCCTTGGGGATGTAGATGTAGTCGCCCGGCCGGTAGGGCAGCCGACCGAACTCGGTCTCGAAGTAACCGCTGCCCTCATGGACGAAGATCAGCTCGTCGCCGTCGACCGGGCGGAACCAGAACGGCGCGGCCTGGCCTCGACGACTCAGCGAGATGCGGCAGTCGTCGTTGTAGAACATCAGCAGCGGCTCACCCGACGGGTCGATCTGGTCGGTCGGGGTCAGCTCGGTGACGAACCGGTCGACGCCGGTGTGCGTCCCGACCGCGCGGAACTGCGTCGGATCGTTGCGGCGGTAGAGGTGCGCAGTGCGTCCGGTGAACCCGTAACGACCGAGCTCGTCGTCTTTGAGGCCCTCGAGGTCGCGGTGGACCTGTCGCGGTGTGCGACCTTTCCGGTGCTGGATGAACGATTCCACTGGCTGACTCCTGTGTGAGTATCGGGAGAGCGACGGGCAGGCGCGATCACCTGCACGGGAACACTCCCCGACGGTTCCCGTGCAGCTTTTCTGATGCTAGATTCAGGTTCAGAATATGACAAGGACCACACCGTTCATCCGGACCTTCTCCGACCAACGTGAATGCGTGGTTCGATGAACTGATCAGTCCCCGGAAGGAGTACTCGGTGCCGCCGACGAACAAGGGACGTCAGACCGAGGCCGCGTTTCTCGACGCGGCGCGGCGTTGCTTCGCCGACAAGGGCTATCTGAACACCAAGATCTCCGACATCGCGGAGGCCGCGGGACGCTCCACCGGCTCGTTCTACAACTACTACGACAACAAGGATCAGCTCCTCGAGGCACTGCTGGATCAGTTCAGCGACGAGGTGGTCGAGGGTTCCCTAGCGACACGACACAGCGATCCCGAAGCCGGCGTGCGTGCCGCGGTCACCGCCTATTGGACGACCTACAAGAAATACCTGCCCGAGATCATCGGCCTGTTCCAGATGTCCATGCTCGACGACGAGTTCCGGGATCGCTGGCACGCCAACCGGGCGTCGGGGATCAAACAGGTGCTGGCGGGTCTGCACAGCGCGGAACGCGCCGGATACGACGTCGGCCTCCCCCTCGAGCCACTCGCGTCGGCATTGGTGAACACGCTCGAGTCCTCCTGCTGGTCCTGGCTCGCCGTCCGCGGAGGCGTGGTCGGGTCGATCCCCGATGACGACACCGCGATCGACATCCTCACCACCATCTGGTTCCGTACGGTCTACCGGTCCGCTCCGCGCATCCGACGCTGATCGCGGACAGGTTCTGGCCCTTGCGCCACGTCGGCGACGGTTGTGATGCTGGGACGCATGACGATCGACGTCCGGCCCGCGACGGTCTTCGCCGACATGGCGACGATCCTCGGCCCCAAGAAGCCGACCTCCAACGTGTGCTGGTGTCTCAGCTACCGCATTCCGAGCAAGGAGAATCAGGCGCTGGTCCGCCAACAGCGCGGCGAGTACGTGAAGGAACTGTGCGACAGCGGCATTCCACTCGGCGTCCTCGCCTACGAGTCGACGGACGACGGCGAGGACGTGGTCGGCTGGGCGGCGGTCTCACCGCGAGCGGACACGACCTTTGCGACCAGCCGCACGATCCCGCACGTCGACGACCTCCCGGTGTGGTCGGTCTGGTGCATCCGCGTCCGACCGGGCCACCGCAAGCGGGGGATCGCACATGCGCTCCTCGACGGCGCGGTCGAGTTCGCCCGGTCGAACGGGGCGCCGGCCATCGAGGGGTATCCCGTCGACAACCACGGCGAGAAGGTCGATCTCACCATGGCGTACGTCGGCACCCGGGGACTGTTCGACAGGGCAGGCTTCACCAAGGCCGCCGACACCGGCTCGGTACTGAACGGATTCCCACGCGTGCTGATGCGGAAGTCGTTGGGGTGAGGGTGTCCAGCTCGCCGTCCGGCACGTGAATCCACCCCTCGCGCAACGCAACCGGCCGATCGTCCGGGGAGGGCAGCGTCGTGGAGCCCAACTCCGCAGCGCGGGCGATCAACGCGGTGATGACGGCGTCGAATGCGTCGTCGTCGCTCCGCATCTGACCGATTCGCTCGCCGAGCTCCAGCCACGGTGCTGCAGTCCGGAGTGCATCGACGAGTTCGGTCAGCACGGTTCGATCGGCTGCGCGCTTGTAACCACGAGAGGTCAGTCCCCAGCGTTTGAGTGCGCCGGCGGGATACGCCTCGACGGCCCAGCCCTCGACACGATCCTCGACGCCCAGGTCGGCGAGGAGTCCCGCGCAGCGGAAGGCGACGTGGGCGATCTGATCTGCCGACACACTCAGAGGTCGGCCGAGGCCGGATTCGGCGATCCACCGGTCGGTACGACGCAGCGCGAGCGGGCGTCGATTGGCGATGTCGTCGAGTTTGCGGCCGGGAACCAAACCGCCGCGGTGATGTGCGACAACGAATTCCACGAAGTCATCGGGCCAGCCGAACGGCGAGTCGATCCCGATGCGCGTGGCGCCGTCGACGAGGCGTCGGATCTCGGCGTCATCGGCTCCGACGACCAGGTCCACCAGCTCGGTCCGGTCGTCGAACCAGTCGAGGACCGCGACCGCGGTCTTGGCCGGCGATGCGGACAGGTCGACACCGACCGTCCGCATCGCCGCGGTCATGCTCAGATGTTGCCGTCGAGGAACTCGGCGTAGGCGGGCAGATCGAGCTGGCCGTGACCGGACAGGCCGATGACCACGACCTCTTCCTTGTCACTGTCGGCGACGTGGGCCGCACAGGCCGCGATCGCGTGGGTGGACTCCGGGGCCGGGACAATGCCCTGCGCCCGGGCGAACTGCACGCCCGCGGCGAACGCGTCGTGCTGTGTGATAGCGACGCCCTCGACCAGTCCGAGCTCGACGGTGTGGCTCAGCGCCGGCGCCATGCCGTGGTAGCGCAGGCCACCGGCGTGGATCGGGTCCGGGACGAAATCCATTCCGAGCGTATGCATCTTGAGCAGCGGGGTGAGACCGGCGACGTCGCCGTGGTCGTAGCGGTACTCGCCCTGCGTGATCGACGGGCACGCGGCCGGCTCGGCGGCGACCACGCGCGGGTTCGACCGTCCGTGCAGCTTCTCCCGCAGGAACGGGAACGAGAGTCCGGCGAGATTCGAACCGCCTCCGGCACAACCGAAGACGACATCCGCACCGCCGGCTTCGACGGCGTTCAGCTGCTCGACAGCCTCTTGACCGATGACGCTCTGATGCAGCACGACGTGGTTGAGCACGCTACCCAGGGCGTAGCGGGTGTCGGCGTTCGCAGCGGCCACCTCGACCGCCTCGCTGACGGCCATGCCGAGGCTTCCGCTGGTGTTCGGGTCCTTGGCGAGCATCGCCCGGCCCGACTCGGTCAGGTCCGAGGGGCTCGGGTGGATCGTGCCGCCGTAGGTGCGGATCAGGAAGCCGCGGTACGGCTTCGAGCTGTACGAGGCGCGGACCTGCCAGACCTCGACGTCGATGCCGAACTGCGCGCCGGCGAAGGCGAGTGCGCTGCCCCACTGGCCGGCGCCGGTCTCGGTCGTCAGCTTGGTGACGCCGTCGAGGCTGTTGTAGTAAGCCTGTGCGACAGCGGAATTGGTCTTGTGGCTGCCGACCGGGCTGACGCCCTCGTACTTGACGTAGATGCGCGCCTTGGTGTTGAGCGCCTCCTCGAAGCGGCGGGCGCGGATCAGCGGCGAGGGACGCCACATCTTGTAGATCTCGCGGACGGGCTCGGGGATCTCGATGTAGGTCTCGCTGGAGACCTCCTGCGCGATGAGCCCGGCGGGGAACAGTGCGGCGAGGTCCTCGGGGCCCACCGGCTCCTTGGTGCCGGGGTGCAGGTGCGGGGGAATCGGTGTCTCGAGCTCGGCGGCGAGGTTGTACCAGTGCGTCGGCACACCGACCGTCACCAGATCGGGATTGGTGGCGTCTACTTGCGTCGTCATGGGTTGACACTCTAGTGCGCGAGGTCGGCGGCGTACCCCGCCCGCGGCATTATCAGGTCACGATTTGGGGCGCCGGTATTCCTGACGGGGTCGGCCGGTGGTTCCGTACTGCAGCGACATCCGCAGGCGGCCCGCGGCGACGAGATTGGCCAGGTGTCGCCGGGCAGTCGGAGCGGCGATCCCGACCTCGCGTGACACGTCGTCGGCGAACAGTGCGGTGCCGGGGTCGACGAAGAGGTCGAGGATGCGCTGCTCGGTCGGCGACCCGGATTCCGACCGTTCCGCCGCGCGGGTGCCGAAGCGCAGCGCGGACAGCGCGGCGTCGACCGCGTGCTGGTCGACGTTCTCGCCGCTGAGGACGCGACGGTACTGCGCGTAGCCGGCGAGGCGGCGGGCGAGGTCGGCGTCGTCGAAGGGTTTGATCAGGTAGGCCAGCGCACCGGCGCGCATCGCGGTGCGGACAGCGCTCGCGTCGTTCTCGGCGCCGACGATGAAGCAGTCACAGTCGAGTTCGGCGACCAGGTCGATGCCGGAACCGTCGGGGAGGTAGACGTCGAGGAGTGCGAGGTCGATGTCGGGATGATCGACGAGGGCTCGTCGTGCTTCGGCCACGCTGCCGACCCGCGCACGGACGCTGAAGCCGCGCACAGCGTCGACGATCGTCGAATGCAGTGCGGCGACCCGGAAGTCGTCGTCGACGATCAGGACGCCCAGATCCCCTGTCATCACCTTTGCACTTCCTCGTCGGGCTCGGGCGCGATGATGCCCGGGAGCCGGGCGACGAACAGTGCGCCAGGCGGATCATGCTCCGGTGCCGGGGACCGTTCGCCGCCGGGGTCCGCGACCCACAGGTCTCCCCCGATCCGGCGTGCGACCTGCCGCGCGAGGGACAGGCCCATCCCCCGACCACCGGGCACGTGGTCGCCGGGTTTGGTGGTCGCTCCCTCGGCGAAGACCTCGTCGGGATCGTCGAAGGAGATTCCCGGACCGGAATCGCCGACCGATACGAACAGGGTGTCGCCGTCGGCGATCAGCTCGACCTCGACGATCCCGTCAGCCTGCCCGCTTACTGCCTCAAGTGCATTGTCGATGAGGTTGCCGACGACGGTGGTGGCGACGACGGGTTCGGTGAGTGTGCCCTGCAGCCAGGTCTGGTCGCCGAGGCGGAGCGTGACGCGACGCTCCCGCGCGTGGGCGGCTTTCGCGTCGAGGAAGGCGTGGAGGTGGGGTTCGCGGACGTTGCCCAGTCCGGCGAGCAGCGCGCCGCCGGGGCCGCTCCCGAACAGCTCTTCGAGGTAGTCGAGCGCTTCGTCGGCATGGCCGTGGCGTAGGAGGCCGGCAAGGACATGCATTCGGTTGGCGGTCTCGTGACGCTGAGCGCGGAGGGCGGCGCCCATCGACCGGATGGAGTCGACCTCGCGACTGAGCGCTTCGACGTCGGTGCGGTCGATGACCGAGAGGACCATGCCGAGGTCGCGACCGTCGGCGTGCACCCGATGGGAGCTGACCAGGACGACGCGGTCGCCGACGGTGGCGGCGAGCGGCTCGTCGGTGGGCGTGGCCAGAACGGCCGCGATGCGGGGGGTGAGTCCGAGGTCGGCGGCCTTCGTCCCCGCCGGAGCGTCGATGTCGAGAAGCGCGCGGGCCTTGTCGTTGACGACCCGGACGATGCCGTCGGCGTCGACGGCCAGCACTCCGTCGGCCATCGCGTGCAGTACCGCGCCCTGTTCACGAACGAGTTCGGCGAGTTCGTCGGACTCGAGGCCGAGGGTGAGCTTGCGCCAGCGCCGGGCCAGCATGACCGATCCGAGTGCGCCGATGCCCAGTGCGGTCAGCGCGAGGAGCGTCGTGGCGATGATGTCGCTGCGCGTTTCCTTCGCGAGCCGTTCCGTCGAGACGCCGACGCTGACGAAGCCGACGATGCGACCGCCGGGGTCGAAGATCGGGACCTTCGCCCGGACGGACTCGCCGAGGGTGCCCCGGTCGGTCGCGACGTCGTCGGAGCCGGCCAGCGCCTTCGACGGGTCGGTCGACACCGGTTTCGCCAGTTCCGCGACCTCAGGGTGGGCGAGTCGGATGCCCTGGTCGTTGCCGATGACGACGAACAATGCGCCGGTCCGTTCCCGAACCGCGGCCGCCTGGCGTTGCAGCGGGCCGTCGACGAGCTCGTCCGCTTCCACGGCTCGACCCTGTTGAGCCGCCACCGCCACACGGACCCCGGTGTCGGCGGCCACCGAACGAGCTATCGCCAGGGCTCGCTGGGCGTACTCGTCGCGGACACGATCGTCGGCCCCGGCGATGACGAGACCGAACCCGACCGCGAGGCTGACCGCGAGGACAGCGAGCTGCAGCAGCAGCACCTGCGTCCGTAAACGCATGACGTCAGCCTAATGGCGGCGCTGAATGCAGCGCCGCCACCGACATCGATTCGCTCAGAACGGGATGGCTCCGACGAGCACACCCGCACCGAGCATGACCAGGGAGACCACCGTCGCCCGCCACAGGACCTTCTTGTGATGGTCGGCGAGGGTGACGCCGGCCAGCGCGACGAGCAGCAGGATCGCCGGGACCAGCGGACTCTGCATGTGGACCGTCTGACCGGTGATGGACGCGCGAGCCATCTCGGTGGGGTCGATGCCGTAGCGCGTCGCGGTCTCGGACAGGACGGGCAGCACGCCGTAGTAGAAGGCGTCGTTGCTCATCAGGAAGGTGAACGGGATCGACAGGACGCCGATGACGACGGCCATGTGCGGACCCATCCAGTCGGGGATGCCGTCGGCGAGCCAGTGGGCGATGGCATCGACCATGCCGGTGCCGTTGAAGACGCCGGTCAGCACCGCGGCGGCGAGCACCATGGCGACCACCGACACGATGCTCGAGCTGTGCCGGGTGATGGCCGCCTGCTGCTGCTTGACGTGCGGGAAGTTGACGGCGAGGGCGATGCCGGCGAAGACCATGAACAGCACGGGGATGGCGAGGATGTCGGCGCCGAGGATCGCCAGCAGGGCGACGGTGAGGCCGGCGTTGAGCCACAAGAGCTTGGGCCGGAGCGTTTCCCGGTTCGGGTCGAGGACGCCGGAGAACGACTGGTCACGACCCGGGGTCTCGTCGGCTTCGGAACCCGTTGCCGTCGAATCGATTTCCGACGATCCGCCGGTGCTGCGTCGGGGCGGGGTCGACGGAAGGGTCGTGCCGGTGCCGGCGGCGACCAGGACCTCTTCACGCGGAGCCAGCAGCGACTCCTTCATCTTGAGGGTGCCGATGCGGCGACGTTCGAGGACTCCCAGGTGGTAGGCGAAGAGGAGTACGACGACCAGCGCGGCGCCGAGCGCAGGGATCATCGGGACGAAGACGTCGTTGGTGTCGATGTTGAGCGCACTCGCGGCGCGGGCGGTGGGACCACCCCACGGGAGGATGTTCATGGTGCCGTTGGCGAGACCGGCGACGACGGTCAGGACCACCGGGCTGACACCGAGTTTCACGTACAGCGGCAGCAGCGCTGCGGTGGTGATGATGAAGGTCGTCGACCCGTCACCGTCGAGCGAGACGACCATCGCCAGAACCGCGGTGCCGACGACGAGCCGGGCCGGGTCGTCGTGCACCGCGCGGATGACGAGGCGGACCACCGGGTCGAAGAGCCCGACATCGATCATGATCCCGAAGAAGATGATCGCGAAGAACAGCATCGCCGCGGTGGGTGCGAGGTCCTTGATGCCGTCGGTGATCATGTCGCTGATGTCGAGGCCGGCTCCCGCGAACAGGCCGAACGCAACCGGGACGAGGATCAGCGCCACCACGGGCGTGGCCCGTTTGGTGATGATCAGGACCATGAAGGTGGCCACCATTCCGAGGCCGAGTGCTACCAACATTGTCTAGCTCGATTCTGATGTTGATGTGAGGACGACCACATTTCGGTGGCCACATCAGAAGTGTTGGGGCAGACGTCGACACAGTCACGCTTGAGCGCATAAGTATCGTTTCGCGCGTTTT
Source organism: Gordonia sp. CNJ-863 (assembly GCF_001942325.1). Lineage (NCBI taxonomy): Bacteria > Bacillati > Actinomycetota > Actinomycetes > Mycobacteriales > Gordoniaceae > Gordonia > Gordonia sp. CNJ-863. The sequence continues at coordinate 16,466 of NZ_MKKG01000019.1, read as the reverse complement.
GCTCACCTCCGCGATCGGTAGAAAGCGTGGGGACATGGCGCGCATGTTCTCTACGAGATTCCTAATCGGGGAGCATCGGTGCGTCGTCGCCGTGATGACGGCCGATGAGTACGGCCCGGGTGACGGAGTCCCGGCCGAAGCGATCCCGCAACAAGTCCATCGTGGCGTCGAGCTGTTCGGCATGATCAGTGTCGAAGGGCAGCGTCAGCTGGATGTTGTCGTGGTCGTCGAGATTGGTCAGCGACAACCCGACGAGGGTGCAGCCGCGCTCCCGGATGATCGGCATCGCGTCGGCGAGGAGGCCGCGAGCCGACGCCATGATGAGGTCGGTGCGGTCCGTGGCCTCGACCAGGGTGCGCGACCTGGTCGCGCGGGTGAAGTCGTCGAAGCGGAGCCGGAGAATGACTGTGCGACAGACCCTTTCGGCGGACCTGAGTCGCCTGCCGAGACGTTCGACGATCGCCGTGATGGTCGCCTCGAGGTCGGCTTCGGACTTCGGGCGGCGACCCAGCGCACGCTGTGAACCGATCGACGAACGGCGCTTTCCGGTTTCGACGCGACGCGGGTCCTGCGCCAACGAGAGCGCGAAGAGGTGGCGACCTGCTCCTGATCCGACGATCGCACTCAGTGACCGCTCACCCATCTCGGCGAGTTGACCCACCGTCTCGACCCCGGCGTCGTGCAGCTTGGCCTCGGTCACCGGCCCGACGCCCCACAACCGACGCACCGGAAGAGGATGGAGGAAGGCGAGTTCGGTGCCGGGCGCGACGATCAGCAGACCGTCGGGCTTGCCGACGGCGCTGGCCACCTTGGCCAGGAACTTGCTGCGCGCGCCGCCCACGGTGATCGGCAACCCGACCTCGTCCCGTACGCGTTCGCGGATCGTCGTGGCGATGTCGTGCGGGGTGCCGCTGATCCGGCCCAAACCGCCGACGTCGAGGAACGCCTCGTCGACCGAGATTCCCTCGACGACCGGAGTGGTGTCGTGGAAGATGTCGAAGACCTCGCGGCTGGCCTCCATGTAGGCATCGAACCGGGGACGCACCACCACGGCGTCCGGACAGAGGGCGCGCGCCTCGTGCCCGGGCATCGGCGACCGCACCCCCTTGGCCTTGGCCTCGTAGCTCGCGGCCAGCACGACTCCCCCGCCGACCAGCACCGGACGTCCGCGCAAGGACGGATCGTCGCGCTGTTCGACCGATGCGTAGAAGGAGTCGAGATCGGCATGCAGGATCGTCGCCTCCTGGCGCTCCCGGCGCTCGATCCGCATAGAACATATGTTCGCATACGGGTCCGACAACTCCTCCCTGCGGCGATGACACTCAGCCTGGCCACCTCAGGTCGGTTCGGACTCGTCGATCTCGTCGAGCACGCAGTCGCGGATCGCTTTCAGATCCATCTCGTACCTCACTCCGCCGGCGTTCTCGTACTCGACGAGTCGCGTGGCGGCCCGATCGTGGAGGCGTCGGGCACCGACAGCATTTCCGCGTCGATGATGCGTCAGCGCCACGCAGAGCTGGGCAAGCCCCTGCCACAGGGGACGTTCCTCGACCGGACAGGACTTCCATCGCGTCTCGAACACCTCGTGCGCGGAGAACGGCCGGCCGTCCTCGAGCAGCCGCCGCGCGAATGCGATCGTCTCGTGCGGTGGCAACGGCTCCTCGGGCACCGGCTCGACGCCCGCCGCACCGTACGGCAGCGGGCGACCCAGTTCGTCACGCGGCCGAGCCTGTCGGGCGCGACCGCCGGGATCCCGATCTCGGTCTTTTCCCATGGCCACATCTCCATCGCGTCGATCTCCGATTCGTGCTGTCCTTCGACTCTGACAGACGCCCTGGGCAGGTGCCGGACGCGGCAGGGGGTGCTTGCATCACAACCCCCCTCGACCGTCATCCTGATGAGGTGATGACCCCCACTTCGAACACCGTCGACGGAGTGCTGCGCCGCACTGCCGCGAGATTCCCCGACCGCGCCGCCCTGCATTTCGGCGACGACACCCTCACCTACCGCGAGCTCGACGACGCCGTGACCCGCGCCGCCGCGCACCTTCTCTCCCTCGGTCTGGCCAAGGGCGATCGCGTGGCCGGTTACGGCACCAACTCGCACGCCTACGTGATCGGCTACCTCGCCGCAGCGCGTGCCGGGCTCGTCCACGTGCCGATCAACTACGCCTTGCGCGCCGGCGAACTGAGCTACCTGCTCGAGCAGTCCGGCGCCCGGGCCGTGCTCGTCGACCCCGCTCTGACCGACAATCTCGACGCCGTCATCGACGTCGTGCCGGCCGAGTTCGTGCTCCCCCTGCGCGACGCCGACGACTCGCTGTTCACCATCGCGACCGCGGGAGACGTTCCCCCACTCGACGTCTCGGTGGAGGACACCGACCTGGTGCAGTTCCTCTACACGTCGGGCACGACGTCGAAGCCCAAGGGCGCCATGATGACCCACCGCGCGCTGATCCACGAGTACACCTCGTCGATCATCGCGCTCGACCTCGACGCCGACGACAACCCGCTCATCTGCATGCCGCTCTACCACTCGGCGGGCATGCATGTGTTCATGCTTCCGTACCTCGCGGTCGGCGCCACGATCCGGCTGATGCCGGCACCCGACATCCCCGAGATCCTGCGGCTCGTCGAGGAACACCGGATCGGCTCGCTGTTCCTGGCACCGACGGTGTGGGTGCCGCTGGCCGCGCACCCCGACCTCGCGACCCGCGACCTGTCGTCGCTGCGCAAGGCGCAGTACGGCGCGTCGATCATGCCGGTCACCGTCCTGCAGCGCCTCCGCGAGCGTTACCCTGACCTCGGCTTCTACAACTGCTTCGGTCAGTCCGAGATCGGCCCGCTGGCAACGGTTCTCCGCCCCGATGAGCACGACGCCCGCCCCGCCTCGTGCGGCCGTCCGGTCTTCTTCGTCGAAACCCGCGTCGTCGACGCCGACGGCAACGACGTGCCGGTCGGCGAGCCCGGCGAGATCCTGTACCGCTCGCCGCAGCTGTGCCAGGGCTACTGGGACAACCCGACCGCCACCGAGGAGGCCTTCCGCGACGGTTGGTTCCACTCCGGCGACCTGGTCACCCGCGACGAGGAGGGTTACGTCACCGTCGTCGACCGCATCAAGGACGTCATCAACACCGGCGGCATCCTCGTCGCCTCGCGCGAGGTGGAGGACGCGATCTACACCCACGACGCCGTGGCCGAGGTCGCCGTCATCGGCACCCCGGACGAGAAGTGGATCGAGGCGATCACCGCGGTCGTCGTGCTGCGCGCCGAGGCCGTGGTCACCGAGGCCGAGCTGATCGACCACGTCAAGCAGCAGCTCGCGCCGTTCAAGGTTCCGAAGCTGGTGAAGTTCGTCGAGGAACTGCCGCGCAACCAGAGCGGCAAGCTCCTCAAGCGGGAGCTGCGCGCCTGAAATCGTCCGCTGTTCACCGAGATCAGGTTGCGTTTCGCCCCGCTCGCCGAGGGCAAACGCAACCTGATCTCGTCCGGGCACCACTACCGTGGACCACATGACCGAGCGCACGAGCACAGGCCACGAAGTCGACATCAAACCTCGCAGTCGCGACGTCACGGACGGTCTGGAGAAGACCGCCGCGCGCGGCATGCTCCGCGCGGTGGGCATGGGCGACGACGACTGGGCGAAACCCCAGATCGGTGTCGGGTCGTCGTGGAACGAGATCACGCCGTGCAATCTCTCGCTCGACCGCCTGGCCAAGGCCGTCAAGGACGGCGTGCACGAAGGCGGCGGATATCCGCTCGAGTTCGGCACCATCTCGGTCTCCGACGGCATCTCGATGGGCCACGAGGGCATGCACTTCTCGCTGGTCTCCCGCGAGGTGATCGCCGACAGCGTCGAGACCGTGATGAGCGCGGAACGGCTCGACGGCTCGGTCCTGCTCGCCGGCTGCGACAAGTCCCTGCCCGGCATGCTCATGGCCGCCGCCCGCCTCGATCTCGCCTCGGTGTTCCTCTATGCCGGGTCGACGCTGCCCGGCTACGCGACGCTGTCCGACGGCAAGGAACGCCAGGTCACCATCATCGACGCGTTCGAGGCGGTGGGTGCTTGCTCCCGCGGGCTGATGAGCCGCGAGGACGTCGATACCATCGAGCGCGCCATCTGCCCGGGTGAAGGCGCCTGCGGCGGGATGTACACCGCCAACACGATGGCAAGCGCCGCCGAGGCGCTCGGGATGTCGCTCCCGGGTAGCGCCGCTCCCCCGGCCCCCGACAAGCGTCGCGACCAGTTCGCCCGGCAGAGCGGGGCGGCCGTCGTCGAGTTGCTGCGCCGCGGGATCACCGCGCGCCACATCATGACCCGTGAGGCCTTCGAGAACGCGATCGCCGTCGTGATGGCCTTCGGTGGGTCCACCAATGCGGTCCTCCACCTCCTCGCGATCGCCAACGAGGCCGAGGTCGAGCTCTCGCTCGACGACTTCATCCGCGTCGGCGCACGCGTCCCCCACCTCGCCGACGTCAAGCCGTTCGGCCGGCACGTGATGACCGACGTCGACCGCATCGGCGGTGTGCCGGTGGTGATGAAGGCCCTGCTCGACGCCGGCCTGCTGCACGGCGACTGCATGACGGTGACCGGCAAGACGGTCGCGGAGAACCTCGCGCACATCGCGCCGCCCGATCCCGACGGGCAGGTCCTACGCGCCACCAAGTCGCCCATCCATCCAACCGGCGGCATCACCATCCTCAAGGGGTCGCTCGCCCCGGAAGGGGCCGTGGTGAAGTCGGCCGGCTTCGACTCCGACGTGTTCGAGGGCACCGCAAGGGTTTTCGACCGGGAGCGCGCCGCGATGGACGCACTCGAGGACGGCACGATCACCGCAGGCGACGTCGTCGTCATCCGTTACGAAGGCCCCAAGGGCGGACCGGGGATGCGCGAGATGCTGGCCATCACCGGCGCCATCAAGGGCGCGGGCCTCGGCAAGGACGTGCTGCTAATGACCGACGGCCGGTTCTCCGGTGGCACCACCGGGCTGTGCGTCGGCCACGTCGCGCCCGAAGCGGTCGACGGCGGGCCGATCGCGCTGGTCCGCGACGGTGACCGCATCCGGCTCGACGTCGGGCGCGGCCTCCTTGACCTCATCGTCGACGACGCCGAACTCAAGACCCGCGCCGAGGATTTCAGTCCGCTGCCGCCGCGGTACACGCGTGGCGTGCTGGCGAAGTACGCCAAGCTCGTGACCTCCGCGTCGCAGGGTGCCGTCTGCCGCTCGACCGGCACCCCGGCGGAGCCGCATTCCCAGGGAAACCGGTCAGTCGTCGACGACGATGACGTTGACGTCGATGTTGCCGCGGGTGGCGTTGGAGTAGGGGCAGACCTGGTGCGCGCGGTCGGCGAGGGCCTGCGCCTGGCCCTGAGGGAGGTCGGGGATGACGACCTCGAGCGTGACAGCGAGCTGGAAGCCGCCCTGCTCGTCGGCGCCGATACCGACCTTGGCCCCGACGCTCGAATCGCCGAGCTTGGCCTTGGCCTCGCGAGCCACCGCCTGCAGGGCGGAGTGGAAGCAGGCGGCGTATCCGGCAGCGAAGAGCAACTCGGGATTGGCGGCACCGCCGGCACCACCCATCTCGCGCGGAATGGCGAGGTCGGTGTCGACGAAGCCGTCGGTTGTGCGGACGTGCCCGTTGCGCCCCGCGCCGGTGGCCAGGGCTTCTGCGGTGTAGAGGGTGTTCATGATCGTCTCCTTCGACGGTTGGTGATGACGGACTTGATCAGTTACGCGGTTGTCTGCCGCGCGCTTGATCGGTGACCTTGTGCGCCAGCGCATGCAGCGTCGACGCCTCGTCGTACGTGAGGTCCAGGTTGTCCACCAGGCATCCTTGGATCCGACCACCCTGGCTACGCAGCGCATCCCCTTCCGGGGTCAGGTGGACATGGACCACGCGGGCATCCTCGACCGAGTGTTCGCGGGTGATGTGCCCGGCCCGCTCGAGACGCCGTAGAAGCGGTGACAGCGTGCCGCTGTCGAGCTGGAGCCGCTCGCCCAGATCCCGCACGGTGAGCCCGTCGTGTTCCCAGAGGGCGAGCAGAACGAGGTACTGGGGGAACGTGAGACCGAACTCGGACAGCACTTCCCGGTAGAGGCCGGTGACAGCCCGGGTAGCGGCATACAGCGAGAAACAGAGCTGTCGGTCGAGCGGCTCCGGATTGGTGGGCACCCCCAAAACAGTAGTGCACAACTTAATTGTGCACAACCTAAGTTCCTTGTCGGCGGCGGCAGCGCCATGCGTCTCCGGGTCGCAGTTTGATCGACGGCCTTCCGGGACATGACCAAGATGTGCATACTTCGTTCATGACAACAAGCGATGTCACGGACCTCCGCCTCGCTGCCGAGGGCGGAGGAGCGGCACTCGACCAGGTGTTCCTGATGTCCGCAGCAGCCGGAGTGGTGTCCATCGGACTGCTCTGGATTGGCTACCTGCATCGCACGCACAAGATCACGTGGCTGACCACCCTCGCCGAGTGGGCCGCGCGCCGCGTCAACCGGCCACCGTGGGCGGCCCTGCCGATCTTCCTGTTCACCAGCACCATCATCTGCGCCCTGTTCGGCTTCCTCTGGGACGTCAGCCTGCACATCGGTGACGGCCGCGACGAGGGACCGCTCGCCAACCCGGCGCACTACTTCATCCTGGTCGGCCTGTTCCTGCTGTTCATCTCCGGCATGCTGTCGGTCTTCCTGCCCTTCGAGAAGCCCGGACGCTCCGCGATCAGGATCACCCGCAACTGGTACGCACCGGTCGGCGGAATCCTGTTGGCAGGCTGCGGCTTCTACGCCCTGCTGGGCTTCCCGCTGGACGACGTCTGGCATCGCATCTTCGGTCAGGACGTCACGCTCTGGGGTCCGACCCACCTGATGCTGATCGGCGGTGCAGGACTGTCCCTCATCGCGGTCGTCATCCTCGACCGCGAGGGCAGGGCCGCGATGGGCGCCGACCTCCCGCCGGACGGACGAGGACAGTGGATTGTCCGCTGCCTCGCCTTCGGCGGCCTTGTGATCGGCATGTCGGTCTTCCAAATCGAGTACGACTTCGGCGTCGAGCAGTTCCGGCTCGTGCTGCAGCCGATGATGATCGCCGGTGCCGGCGCATTCGCGCTCGTCGCCGCGCGGATCAGCCTCGGACCGGGCAGTGCGCTCGTCGCCGCGGTGTTCGCGATCCTGCTGCGCGGTGTGGTCGCGGTCGTCGTCGGGCCCGCGCTCGGTGCGCCGATCAACGTGTTCCCGCTGTACCTCGGCGCGGCCGTGGTCATCGAACTGCTCGCGCTGACGCCGCTGTTCAAGCGGCGCGTGCTCTTCGGCGCGGTGGCGGGCCTGGGCGTCGCGACCGTCGGACTCTGGATCGAATCCTGGTGGATCGCGGCCGCTTACCCGTTCCCGTGGGTGACCGGCATGTGGGGAGAGGCCCTGGCCATGGCCATCCCGGTGGGCGTGGCCGCGGGTCTGTGCGGTGCCCTGCTCGGCATCGTCTCGGTCGGTGAGCGCCTGCCCCGACGCTGGATCAGCATCACCGCCGTCGTGCTCTCGGTGGTGGTGATCGGCGGTGCCGTCGCGAACGGTCTGCGCGTCTCCGTGCCGGCGGACATGACCGCACGAGTCGTCCTGACCCCGGCCGGAGCGAACGACGCGGCCGAGCAGAACGTCACGGCCGAGGTCTTTCTCGACCCGTCGGACGCGATCAGCGGCGACCCGGAGTGGGTGACGCTGATGTCCTGGCAGGGCGGCATCGACAACGATCGCGGCATCGTCATCGACCGGCTCGAACGCGTGGGCCCCAACCAGTTCCGGTCCACCGAACCGATGCCGGTGTCGGGATCGTGGAAGACGATCCTCCGTGTGCAGGACGGCACCACCATGGCCGGTGTACCGGTGTATCTGCCGGCCGACCCCGCGATCGGCGCGGAGGGGGAACCGGCGCAGCAGACATCGACGAAGCCGTTCGTCGCGGAGATCTCGATCCTGCAGCGTGAGCGCACCTTCGACTATCCGTCGTGGCTGTTCGGTGCCGCGTCGCTGGTGGTGCTGGTGTGCTCGCTGCTGCTCATCACCGCGCTGTCGTGGGGAGCCGGTCGGGTCAACTCCCGCGAGACCACCACGGGCGCACGGGAACCCGAATTGGCGCCGCAACGATGATCGCCGCCGCACCGGAGATGATGGTCCATCACCTCGCCACGCATCCCCTGATCCTGGCGCTGCCCGCGGTGATCCCGGCGTTCATCCTGGTGGGCGTCATCGTCGCGATCGCGATCCACGACCGTCGTCGTGGCGACGACGAGGACGCTCCGGACTCCGACGAGCCACCCACTCCGACGCGGATACCGACCCCACCGTCCCACCGACCCGGAACGAGGCCGATGACCCCGACCGTGAGGCCGACGTCTGACACCCTGCTCGCCCACGGTCTGGGCGGTTCGGAGTACCTGCCGGTCCCGCTGACCGCGGTGCTGATCGGCGGCGCCTGGGCTCTGACGATCTCCTTCGCGGTGATCGCATTCGCCTGGCGCACACCGCGATACGGTCGATCTGACGCCGGGCGCGAACTGCCGTCGTGGGTTACGGCCACCGTCGACAATTCCTGGGTTCGCGGCCTGATCGCCGGTGCCGCCCTGGTACTTACCCTGTGGCTGGTGCTTGCCGCGTTCGGCCCGGACACCGACGAGAACCCGCTTCCCGGAGCGTTCTACGTGCTGTTGTGGGTCGGGATGACGGTGCTGTCGGCGCTCATCGGTCCGGTCTGGCGGCTCCTGTCGCCGATCCGAACGGTGCTGCGCGTCGCGGGCGCGCCCTCGGCCCGCGGGCTGTCGGCCGGAAGATCTATCCCCGTCGTCTGGGCTGGTGGCCGGCCGCGTTCGGCCTGTCCGCCTTCGTCTGGCTGGAACTGGCCTCGCCAGAGCCGGGTTCAGTCTCGGCCGTGCGACTCTGGTTGCTGTGCTATCTCGTGATCACACTCGCCGGCGGCATCGTCTGTGGACTGCGGTGGACCGACAACGCCGACCCGTTCGCCGTGTACAGCACCGTCGCGTCCCGCCTCGCCCCGTTCGCGAAGAACGCCGACGGCAAAGTGATCGTGCGGAGTCCGATGAACTCGCTGACCACCCTGCCGGTTCTTCCCGGAACCGTCACCGTCCTGGCGATCCTGCTCGGCTCCACCGCATTCGACAGCTTCTCGGCAATCCCGCTGTGGCAGGAGTTCGTCGACGAGCGGTCCGACGGTAGCCAGGTGAGCGCGACCCTGCTCTCGACCGCCGGTCTGCTGGTGTTCGTCGGCGTGGTCGCGGTGACCTTCTGGTCGGCCGCGCGCGCCGTCGGCGGGGTGGGACCCGACCGGCGACGCCGCCTACCCGGTCTGATGGCGCACTCACTCATCCCGATCGTGATCGGCTACATCCTCGCCCACTACCTGCAATCACTCGTCGAACAGGGACAGGAAGCGCTTCTGGCCCTGGGCGATCCGCTGGGACTGGGATGGAACCTGTTGTGGCTGAGCGACGCCCACCCGGTGTACATCATGTCGGATCACCCGACCGTCACCGTGACACTCAAGGTGCTCTTCGTGGTCGGCGGCCACATGATGGGCGTCGCGGCGGCCCACGACGCCTCATTGCGGCTTCTCCCCCGCCGACACCAGCTGACGGGCCAGCTCACGATGATGGTGACGATGGTCTGCTACACCTTCCTCGGGCTGTACCTGCTGTTCGGCGGGTAGATCCGGCCCCGGCTGGCGAACAGCTATAGACCGAGAGTGCCGAGGTCGAGCGACCCGAAGTCCAGCGAACCGTTCGAGCTGCGACACCCGTCGACGACCAGTTTCTGCGGTGTCGGTAGACGATCAGCGGTCTGAGGTCCGGTCTTGATCCGGAACCAGATCGTCTTCGTTCCGTCCGACGAGGGTTCGGGCGCGCCGGTCACCGTCTTGAGGTCGATCGTCCGCTCGGTGACGAAACCGTCGGGTTGGGCGTTCCGATTGTACGGATTGCCATTCCCCCAACTCGGAACTCCCGGACCGAGACCCGAGGTCAACGCCGGTGAATCGCCGACCCACCGCGCAATCGGCCATGGGATACCCGACACCTCACGCCACGGAGCGGACATCTCGGCCGGAATGCTCGTCGCGTTCACCATGGCCGGGTCATTCTCCTGCTCGAACCACCAGTCCGGCTGGAAATAAGTGGAATTCGTGTAGTTGGTGATCTTGATGGTAGCCGTACAGTCTCCGTTGGAGACCCCTTGCAGTGTCAGTCCGCCCGGAGCCGCGGATGCTGTTCCGGCACCGGTGATTCCACCGGCCGCCACGCCCGTCGCCAGCACAGCCGCGCACAGGGCGCGCATCGATGATTTCCTCATGAGCCCTCCCGAAAGGCGCAGGCACGTTTGTCGGTTTTGATCCGCCTGCGCCGACGTCACCGTAAACCGGAGAAGAAGCGTCATGCGACAGATTCGGCTTTTATGTCTGACCGACAACAGATGTCCGATTTCGCTGATATCGAGCACATCTCGGTTCCCTCACGAAGCAGTCACCCCGAGTTCACTTCTGTGCACAGACGGTCACTCTCGACCCATGCGTTCATGTCGTCGAAGTAGAACCCTCGCCGTCGCGTTGGGAGCGGTGGCCGGACTGATGGCCGGGGCAACCGCGGTTGCGGTCGCCGACGATCCGACCGAGTACGTGGCGCTCGGGGCGTCGTTCTCGGCAGGCGTCGGGATTCCCTCGTCGGTTCCGGGATCGCCGACCGGCTGTGGACGGTCCACCAACAACTTCCCGCGTCTGGTCGCCGAGGAGGAGGGCTACCGACTCAAGGACATGAGTTGTGGTGGCGCCCAGACCCGACACCTCACGACGAGCCAAACCGCCGGCCAACCGCCACAGTTCGACGGCCTGAGCCCGACGACCGATGTCGTCACCATGCAACTCGGTTACAACGACGGCAACGTCTACTCGGGCAGCATCGCCGACTGTTCACAAACCGCCTCGGGCAGCTCACAACTCGCACCGTGTGAAGCCCGCACTCTCGGTCGGTACTCGGCCGAGATCCAACTGTCGGCCGCGAAGATCGCCACCGCCATCGCAGGGATCAAAGACCGAGCCCCAGCCGCGCGGATCCTGGTCGTCGGCTATCCGGCGGTCTACCCGCAACAAGGCAACTGCCCCGGACGAAACCCGTTCTCCGCCGAGGACACCGCCTTCCTCGACCGTCTCGAAGTCGAGCTGAACACCATGCTGAAGACTCAGGCCCAGCTGGCCGGCGTCGCGTTCGTCGACACGTACGGCCCCAGCGTCGGGCACGATTCCTGCAAGTCCCAGTCCACGAGGTGGGTCGAACCGTACACGAATCCCGTTGGCGCACTGCGGCTACATCCGAACGCCAAGGGGCATCAGCAGGTTGCGAAAGCGGTACTCGCCGCCCTCGACTGACCCACGCGCCCGCTACTGGCCGGCTCGTCGAGCCCGGAACACCATGTCGTGCGTGTGATGACCGCGGCCTGCGGCTTTGCCCCGCTCACGCGTCTCGTCGGTGACGATCTCCCAACCGTCGCCGAGGAGTTCGGCGAAACCGCCCGGCTGCACGTAATCGCCCGGCTGCACGTAATCGTCCGGCTCGAACCCGTGCGCTCGCACGCCCTCCGGTGCATGCGCGACGACGAGCAGCGAACCTCCCGGGCCGACAGCGTCGACGAGCTTCCGCGCGACCTCGAGCTCCTCGACGAGGATCGGGAAGTAGTGCAGCGCGACGAGACCGTAATCGGCACCGGGGACTGGATCGACGACGAGATCGGCGCGTGTCCACGTGATCGGCAGTTCGCCACTGATCTCGCGTGCCCGGTCGAGCGCCACCTGTGAGATGTCGACAGCGGTCACCTCCCAGCCGCGTTTCGCCAGCCAGCGGGCGTCGGCGCCCTCCCCCGACCCGACGTCGAGCGCGGTGGTCGGCGTCAGGTCGTTCGCCTCGATGATCAGCGCGGGGTTGACGTCCGCGGTCCACAGCCGCTCGGCATTGCCGTATCGCTCATCCCATTCTGCGGCCCGCTCGTTGTCCATTCGGAGATTCATAGCAGTTGGCCGCGGCAGCAGGCGCGGTTTCGCCGCTATCAGTCGGGCGGGTTGTCGACGACGCGCGCGATCCGTCGGATCGCCTCGGTCAGCACCTCCGGCGAACACGCGACGTTCAACCGCGCGAAGCCGTTGCCCTGCGAACCGAACGCGGGCCCGTAGTGCAGCGCGACGCGGCCGTGTTCGAGGATCGGGAGGCCCGGGTTATCGCCGAGCCCGGCGTCGCGGAAGTCGAGCCACGACAGGTACGACGCACTCGGTCGGGTATAGACGACACCCGGAAGATGCTTTGCCAGAAGGTGATCCAGCAGATCGAGACTCTCGCCGATTACCTCGAGGATGGCGTCGAGCCACTCGTCGCCGTGAGCGAAGGCGGCCTCGGTCGCGGCGCGGCCGAGGATGGAGGTGCGGTACTGCACCTCGTCGGGCTGACGTGCGACGATCGCCCGGGTCGCATCGGAGGTGGCGACCATCAGCGCACACTTGGCGCCGGCGAGGTTGAACGCCTTGCTGGCCGAATGCGCAGCGATGCCCACCTCGCGCGCGGCGTCGCTCACCGCGAGGAACGGGACGAATCCCACCCCGGGATGGACCAGCGGCGCGTGGATCTCGTCGCTCACGACCGTCGCACCGTACGACGCCGCGAGCTCGGCCAGCCGCGCGAGATCGGATGCGTCGTGGACCAGACCCACCGGATTGTGCGGGTGACACAACAAGACTGCCCGCGCACCCGCCTTCAGCGCTGTCTCGATGCCGTCGAGGTCCATCCGCCACCCCGGGTCGTCGAGCAGCGGCACCTCCACGACGGTTCCGCCGGCCTCCGGGATGAGCTCGAAGAACGGTGGATACACCGGCGGCATCAGGATGACACCGTCGCCCGGACGTATCGCCGTCCGCAACGACTCGACGATCACGACGCTCACGTCGGTGGTCAGCGTGACGTCGTCGGCGCTCAGCTGCCAGTCCCACCGCCGCTCGGCGAAACCTGCGAAAGCCGTTCCCACACCGCCCGAGTCGCCGGCGTAACCGACATCGGACGCCCGGATGCGGTCGATCATCGCCTCCGCGACCACCGGTGCGAGCTGGTAGTCCATCTCCGCGATGAACAGTGGCAGGACGTCGTCGGGGTGGGTCGACCACTTCGAGCTGGTGCGGCGTCGGAGTTCATCGAGGGACGGAGCGGCGGGCCTGGGTGTCACAGGCTCTTTGGTACCACCCTTCGAGACGACCCTCCGCAAGCTCCGGGCCTCCTCAGGGAGCAGAAGACACGTCAGCCCCCCAAGCTCCGGGCCTCCTCAGGGAGCGCGGGACCATAAGACGTCGACGTCGACGCCGTAAGCAGGCAGACTGGTCGCCATGGCCTTTCCTCTTCGTATCGGTGTCCAGATCCAGCCCCAACACGCTCCCGAGTACGGCCTGATCCGGGACGCGGTCCGTCGCGCCGAGGATGCGGGCGTCGACGTCGCCTTCAACTGGGATCACTTCTACCCCCTCTACGGTGCTCCGGAGGGTGAACATTTCGAGTGCTGGACGATGCTCGGTGCGTGGGCGGAACAGACGTCGCGGGTGGAGATCGGCGCGCTGGTGACCTGCAACTCCTACCGCAATCCGGAGTTGCTCGCCGACATGGCCCGCACCGTCGACCACATCAGCGGCGGCCGTCTGATCCTCGGTGTCGGCGCCGGCTGGTTCCAGAAGGACTACGACGAGTACGGCTATGAGTTCGGCACCGTCGGCTCGCGCCTCAACGACTTCGGGGCGGCACTGCCGCGCATCAAGTCGCGTCTGGGCAAGCTGAATCCCGCACCCACCCGCGACATCCCGATCCTCGTCGGCGGCAGCGGCGAGAAGAAGACGCTGCGCTACATCGCCGAGCATGCCGACGCCTGGCACGGCTTCAACGACGTCGAGCAGTACCGCCACAAGTCGAAGGTCCTCGCCGAGCACTGCGCCGCGGTAGGACGCGATCCGGAGACCATCGAACGGTCGTCGGCGGTGCAGTTCGACGGCGACGTCGACGCCATGCTCCGCGGTGCCGACTCGCTGGCCGATGAGGGCATCAGTCTGCTCACCGTCGGCGTGACGGGCCCCGACTACGACCTCACCGCCGTCGAGGCCCTGTGCCGGTGGCGCGACGCTCGACGCTGAGCACGTGCCGGTACCGATCGAGGTCAAGGACGGACATACACTCACCCGAATGCGGCGGCTGGTTAGATTTGTGATCATGCATCGGGAACCTGCGTTTCGTGGTGGGTGGGGGCATGTCGTGACACGCCGCGTCTCGGCAGCTCTCGGAGCCGTCGGTCTCGCGCTCGGCATGACCCTGCTGCTGAGCGTCGGAGCCGGCACGGCCGCCGCCGAGCCGCCCACGCGCCTGCCCACCTATGTCGTCGACTCGGCCGAGGTGATCACCCCGGAGCAGCGGAGCGAGCTCGAGAACGCCCTCGACGATCTGTACAACGAGCACGACATACAGATGTGGATCGTGTACGTCCGCAGCTTCGACGGCCTCACCAGCGAACAGTGGGCCGACCAGACCGCCATCGCCAGCGAACTCGGCGACCACGACGCGCTGCTGGCCGTCGCGACCGAGGACCGCGCCTACCGCATGTTCGCTCCGGACAGCATCGGCGGACTCGACCAGTCGACCCTCGATGACGTCGCCACCAACGACGTCGTCCCGCAGCTTCGCGAGGGCAACTGGGCGCAGGCCGGGCTGGGCGCCATCAACGGGCTCTCGAATGCCCTCGACCCCAGCTACACCGGGGTCATCACCGCCGGTGTCGTCGGCGGGGCGGTCGTGATCGGCGGTGGCGGCGCGTACCTCTATTCGCGACGGCGCAAGCAGCGTCGGATCGACGGCAGCGTGGAAGCGCTTCGCGAGCAGGAACTGACCGTCGACCAACTCGCGGAGCAGCCACTCGACGTACTGGATCCGTGGTCCCGCGAGGTCCTCACCGATCTCGACAACGCCATCCGCACCAGCGAAGAGGAACTGCGGCTGGCCGTCGACGAGTTCGGGCCGGCCGAGACCGCACCGTTCACGAAGGCGCTCGAGCGGGCGAGACGCGGTCTCGCGCAGTCCTTCACCACCCGGCAGCGGCTCGACGACAACGTCCCGGAGACCGACGACGAACGCCGCGGGATGCTCGTCGAGATCATCACCGCGTGCACCGAGGCCGACGCCGCGCTCGACGACCAGGTCGAGGCCTTCGATGCGATGCGCAACCTGCTGATCAACGCGGACACCCGCTTCGACGCGATCACCCAGCAGCTGATCGGCTTGCGCGCACGCCTCGACCCGGCCACGCAGCAGCTCACCGAGTTGACCGAGAAGCACGGCGAGCAGACGCTCGCATCGATCCTGCCGAACGTCGAACTCGCCCGGCAGCAGATCGATTTCGCCGAGGCGACCGCCGATCAGGGTCGTGCTGCGAGTGCCGCACCGGTCGGGCAGCAGGGTCCCGCGGTCGCGGCGATCCGTTCGGCCGAGGGGTCCATCGAGCAGGCCACCGTGCTCCTTGACGCGATCGACCACGCCGACGCGAACATCGCGGCCGCACAGTCCCGTATGCCCGCGCTGATCGAGGAGGTGGAGGGCGAGCTCGCCGAGGCCGCCTCACTGACCGCCGATGGCGGACCCGCGCTGGCGACTGCCGCGGCGGCCGCGCGAACCGCGCTCGACGCGGCCCGCACCGGCTTCGACGCCGACCCGCTGGGAACGTTCACCGCACTGGCCGACGCGGACGCCGATCTCGACGACGCGCTCGACGCCGCGCGGGATTCCGCGGCCGAACGCACCCGTCGCGCACAGGTGTTGACCGCGGCCCTCGAGTCGGCGACCGCGAAGGTGACCTCGGCGTCGGACTTCATCGGCACCCGACGCGGCGCCGTCCAGTCCACCGCCCGGACACGTCTTGCCGAGGCCCAGCGACTTCTCCGGTCCGCCCAGGAGGCCGCCGGAGCCGACCCGGTCGCCGCCACCTCGACGGCACGCCGGTCCGGCGCTCTCGCCGACCAGGCGCTGATGGCCGCCCAGGGTGACGTCGTGAACTGGCAGCAGTCGCAGCAGCCGCGTTCGGGCGGCTCCTCGACCGCCGGAGCCGTCCTCGGCGGCATCCTCGTCGACAGCTTCCTGCGCGGCACCATCAGCGGCGGGCGAGGTGGATACCGAGGCGGATACCCCGGCGGGTTCGGTGGCGGGTTCAGCAGCGGCGGACGCAGCCCCGGCTCGTTCGGCGGCTCCGGGTCGTCGGGCCGCATCGGTACGGGCGGACGGTTCTAGCTGTACTGCCCAGGGACGTTGGTCAAGCGGCTGAAGGGAACGTTCCGGCCGATGGCGGAGTGTTGCCGGTGGTGATTGTAGGTGTGCAACCATCCTGGCAACGCTGCGCGTCGGGCTTGTTC
>NZ_MKKG01000018.1:0-63915 GCF_001942325.1 Gordonia sp. CNJ-863 | reverse complement strand
CACCCCCGACTGCGGCATATCCGCCGCGCACGTGGAAATGCACCACGCGCAACTGGATTGGGGTCTCGGTGGACTCACCGACATCACCGACCTCGCACCGGCGTGCCCGAAACACAATCGCATGGTCGGCGAGCAGGTAGGTCAGTTCACCACCCGCATGGTCCGTGAAGGCCCCGACGAAGGTCGCTGCGCCTGGCGGTTGAACGCCGAACCCGGCGCCCCACCCAACCCCGAACACATCAACCGGCGACCCGACATCCCCCGCCGATTCGCCGAACAACTCAACAAGGTGCGCACCGAGATCCACGGACCCGACGAGGAGTCCGGCGCTGAAACGCGCCTTCACCTGCGCGAGGTCATCGACCTCCGCAACGCCACCGACGCCGAAGCCACCCTCGCCTCGCTGCTCCTCGCCGCCGCCTACCCGACCCTCGCATCCGTATGACGTTGTGTCCGGAATGCGGGCACAACATCATAAGGTTCAACCGCCTCACCTGCGACGAAATCCGGACCTCAACTACATGATCGTCGTGATGTTCCTCGCGCAGGCGGGCCGAGTGGAGCTCACCGTCGGCGACATCGCCCTCGGCATGGCCCTCGCGATCCTGCTGAACATGGGCACCATCACCGTGCCCGGCGGTTTCCCGGTGGTCGCGACCCTTCCTCGCCACGTCGCTCGACCTCATGCCTAGGCCCCACGACCTGCGGGTACTTGGACCTCAATGATCCCGAACCGGCTGCGGGCGTTGTTTTTCCGCAGTAGCGTCACGGACATGCCAGCATATTGGGTCATGTTCGTCGTCGCGCTGATCTCCTGCATCATCATCGGGGTCGGGTTCATCGTCGGCATCCCCGGCAACAAGGACTGATCGCCGGCCCCTCCTCTGCGGCCGCATCGAGAGTGCGCGCCGCAGGTCAACGTCGCGCGCACCACTTCGACACGCGCACAACTTCGACACGATCGCCACTTCTGGCGCATGAGCGCTGGTCACAGCCAGCGCTTGTGCGCCGGAGGTGGCGATTGTGCGTTGATCGGGGTGTTGCGCCTCACACTCTCCTGTTACTCTCTCGATACTTCAGGTCATCTGACCTGAACATGTGGTCGATAGCCTCGCCATCACCACGAGATCGGGGGATCACATGGGTACACACCTCTCACGCAGACACTTCCTGGGCGGAACGCTGGCGGCAGCAGGCGCGTCGCTGGTCGGGTCGGGGCGGGTGTCGGCTGCGCCGACGGGGATCGTCGACGTCATCGTCGTCGGCGGAGGACTGTCCGGGCTCGCGGCTGCCAGGGCACTCAAGGCTGCCGGCGCGTCGGTGACCGTGCTCGAGGCCCGAGACCGTGCGGGCGGGCGCGTCCACAACATCTCCTCACCCAAGCTGGGCGCCACGCTCGACGCCGGAGCCGAATTCATCGGGCCCACACAGGGTCACATCGCCGGCCTCGCCCGTGAGTACGACGTCCGGACGCTGCGGACCTACAACGCCGGCGACAGCATCTTCGTCAGCCGCACCGGGACGACGCGGGTACCTGCCGCTCTGCCGATTCCCGCAGTGGCCGACCTCGGCCAAGCGGGTGCCGCGCTGGTCCGGGCCCAGGCCGACGCGCTGGCGGGCTTCCCCGTCGGCCAGCCGTGGAAGCACCCGAACGCCGCCTACCTGGACTCGATCACCTGGGGGCAGTACACCCACCAGATCGCCGACACCCAGACCGCGCGCGACCTCGTGCAGATAGCGATGTCGGCACCGCTGTCGGTCCGTCCCGACGAAGTCTCCGCGCTCTACTACCTCAACTACATCGCGGCATCCGGCGACGAGCAGAACCCGGGAACCCTCATCCGACTCCTGAGCACCGACGACGGCGCGCAGGAGCGACTGTTCGAAGGCGGCGCCGCCCTCATCCCGCTTCGGATGGCCCGCGAGCTCTCGGCGAACATGGTCTACAACGCGCCCGTCCGGTCGATCTCCTACACCGACGGCATCGCGACCGTCGCCGGCGACGCCGGCACCCATCGCGCGCGCCGCGTCATCGTCGCCATGTCCCCCGCCATCGCCGGCCAGATCGACTACCGCCCAGGACTTCCCGCCGCACGCACCGGCATCCACCGCGGCTACCGCATGGGTGCGGTCAGCAAGTTCGCGGCGCTCTACAAGCGGCCGTTCTGGCGCGACAAAGGTCTGTCGGGACAGGCCTACGGCGCTGGACGCCCCATCGACGTGACCTTCGAGAGCTACGCCGAGGGCAACCACATCCTGATGGGCTTCATCTCCGCCGACGCCATGCGCCGCCTCGATCACGCTCCCGAATCCACCCTGGTCAAGGAGTGCATCGCCAACTTCGTCGAGTACTTCGGTCCCGAGGCCGCCGACTTCATCGACTACGGCGTGTTCAAGTGGGATCTCGAACCCTGGTCGCGCGGTGGGCCGGTCGCGGTGAGCCGACCGGGCACCCTCACCAAATACGGCACCGCACTCCGCGAGCCCGTCGGCCCCATCCACTGGGCCGGCACGGAGACCTCGGACTACTGGACGGGATACATGGACGGAGCGGTCCGCTCGGGGCGTCGTGCGGCACGGGAGATCCTCGGTGATCTCCGGTGACCGAGCTGACGTGAAGGTGCGCCGACCATGAGGATGCCTGTCGAGGAACGGCGAGAACTGCTGCTGGAGTCCGCATTCCGGGTGATCGCACGACGCGGGGTCGACGGCGCGACCACGCGCGCGATCTGCGCGGAGGCCGGCGTCACGCTGTCGACCTTCCACTACGTGTTCGCCACCCGCGACGAACTCCTCGAGGCACTCGTCGAACGCGGAACCGAGAAGGAGTTGACCGCGGTGGGCGCCGCGCTCGGCGAGGGCGCCCAGGACATCTCGCCGGGCCGGGCCGGCGTGGTGGCGATCCTGCAGAGCGCGCTCTCCGCCTACATCGACGGGGTACAGGCCGATCCCGACCGCGAGCAGGCCATGATCTCGCTGAACCAATACGCCAGGCAGACCGACGGACTCAGCGACCTCGGCGCACAGATGTACCTCCGGTACTACGAGGCGATCGCAGACGCGCTCGACGGTGTCGCCGCGGCCACCGGTACCGCCTGGGACCGCGCCTCCGCCGATCTCGCACCGCTCGTCCTCGCCGCCACTGACGGAATCACTCTGTCTTTCCTGAACATCCGCGACCGCGCGATCTGCGACCTCATCGCAGACGCCGTGGTCGCCAACCTGTCGACGCACATCGCCGACAACCCAGAGACCACCCAGGAGAAAGCTTGAAGGGGACACACCACGTGGACGTGACACGGAGACAACTGATCGCCGGTGCGGCGGTGACCGTTGCGGGCGGCGGTCTGGCGCTGAGCACGGCCGGTCGGGCCCCGGCCGCCCCCTCCGACTCGACGAACTACCTCGTCGGCTGCGGTATCGGTGACGTCACGGGTGCCGTTGCCGGACAGGGCATGATGGGCTACTCCAATCCGGAGCAGGTCGCGGCCGGCCTCCTCCAGCGATGCTGGGCGCGCGCCTACATCATCGTCGACCAGGCCACCGGCAAGCGCGTGGTCTTCCTGACCGCCGACATCGCCTGCCTCTTCGAGTCACACCACATGGGGCTGATGGAGAAGCTGAGCAAGCGTTTCGGTTCGCTCTACACCGAGGCGAACGTCAACCTGAACGCGCAGCACTCGCATGCCTCCTGCGGCGGGACCGCCTGGGACTACGCATATTCGCTCGCCGCTTTCGGATTCAAGAAGAACTCGTACGACGCCGAGGTCGACGGCATGTTCGCCGCCATCGTCCGCGCGCACGACAACCTGGCGCCCGGCACGATCACCATCGGTCGCGAGGAACTGCACAACGCCAGCGCGAACCGGTCCAGGGTCGCCTTCGACGCCAACCCGGCGTCGGAGAAGAAGTTGTTCCCCAACGCGATCGACCCGCAGGTCACCGTGCTGCGGCTTCGGCACGCGAGCGGGAGGGACGTCGGGGCCATCACCTGGTTCTCGACCCACGGCACCTCGCTGGCCGATCACAACGTGCTGATCGCCGGCGACAACAAGGGGTACGCCAGCTACCTGTGGGAGCGCACCCAGCCGGGCTTCGTCGCCGCCTTCCCGCAGACGAACTCGGGCGACATGACGCCCAACCTCTCCCTCGAGTGGTTCACACCGAGCGGCCCGACGACCGACAACAAGCGCAACTGCGAACTCATCGGTGAACGCCAGTACGTCGCCGGACGGCGCGCCTTCGAGGCCACCCGCCCGATGACCCGCGGCGGCGTCGACTCGATCACGCGCTACGTCGACATGTCCGCGGTGCGGGTCGCCGGAACCTACACGCCCGACGGGAAACCGGCGTCGACGACGCCGGCGATGATGGGTGCCGCCGCAGCGGCGACCAGCAGCGAGGACAACTACGAGCAGCCGCTCCCCCTCCTCGTCGAGGGCATGACCAATCCCCTCGTGGCCGCTCTCGGCGGCGACAAGAAGCCGCCGATCGCCCCGTGGATGCGGGACATGCAGGCGCCCAAGCTGATTCTCTTCCCTCTCGGACTCATGCCGCCGTCGGGCTGGATTCCGTCGGTGGTCCCGTTGCAGATCATGCGGATCGGGGAACTGGTGCTCGTCGCGGTGCCGGCCGAGGTGACCGTCGTCGCGGGACTCCGACTTCGTCAGGTCGTCGCCGACGAACTGCGCGTCGACATCGACAACGTGCTCATCCAGGGTTACGCGAACTCCTACACCCAGTACGTCACCACCCCGGAGGAGTACGACCTCCAGCAGTACGAGGGTGGCGAAACCCAGTACGGCCGCTACACATTGCCCGCGTACATGCAGGAGTTCGCGAAGCTCGCCGCCGCGATGGCATCGGGCCGCAGCCTGGGGCGCGGTCCGGCGCCCGTCGACAAGTCCGGCTTCCAGCCCGATCTGCTACCGCCGGTCCCCGCCGACCGCCCCATCCCGGGGCACGCCTACGGCGACGTCCTCCGCCAGCCGCGGGTCGTACCGTCCGGGGCAGCCCATCACCGTCGACTTCGTCGGCGCGCACCCCAACAACGACTTCCGGCATGGCGGAACGTATCTGGAGGTCCAGCGCCGCGAAGGTGATTCGTGGACGACGGTCGCCGACGACAACGACTGGTCGACCGAGTTCCGCTGGGCACGCCCGCCCGGCAGCACCGACACCTCGCGCATCACGATCACCTGGCGACCGCCCGCCGGGGCGTCGGGGACGTACCGGATCAAGTACGACGGCAACAGCCGCGACGGCAGCGGCAGGATCCGGCCGATCAGCGGGATGTCGCGGACATTCGAGGTCCGCTGAGCGTCCGTCAGCGGACGCGCGCCTGCATCAGTGCGACGTTGTAGTCGGTCCAGGTCGACATGGTGAAGTACAGGTCCTCCCCGCTCGACCACGGGTGCATGAAGCCGCCGTAGAGCTGGTCGTACCTCGACGAATGGACCAGTTCTGCGGGTTCGGACCAGAGCCCTTGGGGTTCGCGGGCCTTGCGCAGCATGATCCCGCCGCGGAGGGCGTCGAGGTAGGTCAGCTGCCACCGCTTCGACTTCTCGTCGTAACGGGCCGACACCTCGCCGGCCGGTCCGGCGAAGATCACCGACGCGACGTTGCCGTCGCGTGCGGGGACCCAGCGACCGTCTCGCCAGTACTGGTAGGCGGTCTTGTTCAGTACGTGGTCGCGGTGGACTCGCGCGAGGCCGACCGAACCGATCCGCGAGTTGGGCGTGCCGAACATGTACACGTACTCGCCCTGGGGAGCCATCGACGACACCTGGAACTGGCTGACGCCGAAGATGTTGTCCCATCGGGCGTACGGGTCCTTGGTCCACGTCGACCCGCCGTCGTCCGAGTACGCCAGCCCGCCGTGGTTGGTCAGCCACGTGCCGGGAATCTTGCCCCAGGTCCGCACCGACATATAGGTCATGAACTGGCGGTCGCCGATCGCGAAACCCGAGGTCGGGATGACGGTGATCTCGTAGTGGTCGATGCGTCGCGCGCTGAGCAGTTCCGCGGCGTGGCATCGGCTGTCCTGGATCATCGTGTCGATACTCATCCCGTCGGACAGCTTCGCATCGCTCGAGAACCCGAGCACGTTGGACCGCCAGTCCCGCCCGTTGGCACCCGGCGGGCGGAAACCCTTGCCGACGGTGTCGCCGAAGACGACCGCGACCTTCCCCGGTGCGGACTCCCACATGATCCCGAGGTCGGTGCCGTGGATCTGCCAGCGCTTGTCGGTACGGCTCGTCGAACCCTTACCGGTGAGCGTGCTGACGAGTTCGACGCCCGACACCCGCGGACGCGTCGGCTTGGATGCGACCGGTCCGGCGTCGACACCCGGGGCGACGGCCGCAGGTGGCGGAGGAAGCTCCGGCGGGTTCGGGTTGGGCACCGGAACAGGGATGTTCTTGGGCGCCGGATCGAAGGTGATCTTCGGGAACTCGATGCTCAACGCGGGACCGCCGGCGTCGGGTTTCGGCTTGGGTGGGTCGGTGATGTCCGGGCACGGGTCCGAGCACGGGTCCTTCGGCGGCTTCTCCGACGGGATGCGGACCACCGGCTTCTCCGGAGCCGGTTCGGGCACCGGCAGGATCCGCGGGTACGGCAGCGGGATGCTGAACCGGTCGGGCAGCCGCGGGATCAGGTCACGCGGGTCGACCGGACCCTTCTTCGGTTTCGGCGGCAGATCCGCCTCACACCCCGAACTCGGCAACACGTCCGACGGTGCTGCGTGCACAACCGCGGCGGAGCCCCCGAGCGCGGTTCCGGCGACCACGATCGCGCAGACCGGGACGAACCATCGCAGCCTGCCGATCCGGAAAGAGCCCATACGAGAACCGTGTGTGCGGCTCTCGGATGGACTGTTCATGGGTCAGGAGTTGTCCGCGTTGCCCTTGCGCCACTCCGACCACGGGATGTTCCAGTCACCGAGGCCGTCGGTGCCGGAGAGCGTGCCGCCCGTGGTGTTCTTGACGACCACCGGGTCGCCGCGCAGCGTGTTGTTCATGACCCAGAGCGCGTTCTCCGGGCTGAGGTTGAGGCAGCCGTGGCTCGTGTTGGTGTTGCCTTGGGCCCACACCGACCAGGGCGCCGAGTGGAAGAAGATGCCGCTGTAGGACATCCGCGTCGCGTAGTCGACGGGGGTGCGGTAACCGTTGGACGAGTTGATCGGGACGCCGTACGTCGACGAGTCCATGATGATGTGGTCGTGCTTGTCGGCGATCAGGTAGATGCCGTTGTCGGTCTCGTCGCCCGGCTTGCCCATCGACGTCGGCATGCTCTTGATGACCTGGCCGTCGCGCTCGAACACGACCTGCTTGGTGTTGTCGTCGGCGGTGATCACCATCCGGCGGCCGACCGTGAAGTTGGTGCGGACGTTCTCCTGGCCGTACAGGCCGTCACCGAGGTCGATGCCATAGGTGTTGACGGCGACCCGCACCTTGGTGCCGGGCTTCCAGTACTCCTTGGGACGCCACCGGACCTCGCTGTCGCTGATCCAGTAGAACGCGCCCTCGACCGGCGGATCGGTGATGACCCGGATCGCCTTCTGCGCGGCTCGACGGTTCGGGATCGGCTCGTCGAACTTCACCGCGATCGGCTGTCCGACGCCGACGGTCTCACCCGGGTTGGGGGTCAGGTAGGCCTGCGTCAGGTTGTTGGGGCTGCTGGTCGTGAAGGTGACCTTCTTGGTGACCGCGCCGCCGATGCCGACCGCGTCGGTCTCCAGCGTGTAGGTGCGGTTGTAGCCGAGCGCCTCGTTGCTGACCCAGACGGTGTCGTTGTCGGTGAAGGTGCCCTTGAGCGGGGTCCCGTCCGACTTGGTGATGAGAACCCGGCTGAGCGTGCCCTCGCTCGTGGTGACCTTGATGGGTGCACCCGGCTGGACGCCGACCGTGTTGTCACTCAGCGGCTGATCGTTGAGTTCGGTGATGTCGACGGCGGGCTTGAGCAGATCGTCGAAGAGGCTCGAACTGGTGACGTTGTCGGAGTACGCCGCCTCCTGTGAGCACGATGTCACGAGTGCGATGATCGCAAGCAACACACCACTGATGATCAGTGGCATCCGTCGTGAAGAACGACCGATCCCCATCTCTCTCCCGCCTGTCACGCCCGACTCTGATGACCGGTCGGCCGAATGCCTCCCCGAATCTCGCACCAGTGTACGAGAACCCGGTCTGTGAGCTCCGCTGTGTGTCGTCCGTTCGGCGGCGTGTCCTGCGCACCGCCCGCGACACCGACCTCCGCAGGCCACTGCGTCACAAACCCTGATATGCCACAAGACGCCTCGCAATTGCTGCGAGGCGTCTTGTGAAACTCTGTGCGCCATCAGGGACTCGAACCCCGAACCCGCTGATTAAGAGTCAGCTGCTCTGCCAATTGAGCTAATGGCGCTTGCCTTTTTCGCCTCCGGAGTACCTCCCGGCGGCGAGAAGGAACATTACATGACACCATCCCCAGTTGTGAAATCGCCTGGTCGGAGCGGGTTTGCGCGGGTTTGAGGCCGTCGCTTCCCGGGGTGCCGGCAGCGGCGTGGGTCAGCTGGTGATCTTGCGGACCACGAGCACGAGCACGAGTGCCCCCACGCCGGCGATGGAGTACATGACCGCGGGCTTCTGCAGCGTCGCCAGAGCCTTGGATTTGGCGTCGTCGGCGAGGCGCTGCGGGTTGGCACGTTCGGCGAGCGCGTCGAGCGTGCTGGCAAGGTCCTCACGGGCCTTGGCGATCTCCTGCTCGATACGTTCGGTGTCTCCGGCCACGTTGCATCCTTCCGGCGCTTCTCGCTCTAGTTACGCGTCGTCACTGCTCACGCGTTGTCATTGACTGTCCAGATCGCCGCCGGACGGCGGCGGTTCGATGCTACGACATCCTCCCGTCGCGGCATGTGACCATGCACTAGCCTGACTGTCATGGCAGAGGTCACTCCCCCGGTGGAGGCACAGCGTTTGTCCGTCGGTGATCGCGCACCCGCGTTCACCCTGCCCGACGCGAACGAGAATCCGGTGTCGTTGTCCGACTATGCCGGACGGAAGGTCATCGTCTACTTCTACCCGGCGGCGTCGACGCCCGGCTGCACCAAGCAGGCGTGTGATTTTCGCGACAATCTCGCCGAGCTGAACGACGCCGGCCTGACGGTGCTCGGCATCTCCCCGGACAAGCCGGCCAAGCTGGCCAAGTTCGTCGAGAAGGAAGGGCTGACCTTCCCCCTGCTGAGCGACCCCGAGAAGAAGGTGCTCACCGAGTGGGGCGCCTTCGGCGAGAAGAAGATGTACGGCAAGACCGTCACCGGCGTCATCCGCTCCACGTTTCTCGTCGACACCGACGGCACCATCGCGCTCGCGCAGTACAACGTCCGCGCCACCGGACACGTGGCCAAGCTGCGCCGCGACCTGTCCGTCTGAGATCCACCTCCGATGACCGAGTCCGCCGAACCGCTGATGCCGCGCAAGCGGCCCACGCAGGAACGAAGCAAACGCAAGTTCCAGGCGATGCTCGAGGCGGCCCGCGAACTGCTGATCGACGTCGGTTTCGAATCGCTGACGTGTGAGGAGATCGCGGCGCGCGCCGAGGTCCCGATCGGGACGCTGTACCAGTACTTCGCGAACAAATACGTCATCGTCTGCGAACTCGACCGGCAGGACACCGTCGACGTCCGCGAGGAGCTGACCGCGTTCGCCACCGAGGTGCCGTCGCTCGAGTGGCCCAGCCTGCTCGAGAAGTTCCTCGACCATCTCGCGGCACTGTGGCGCACCGACCCGTCACGGCGTGCGGTGTGGCTGGCGGTGCAGTCGACGCCCGCCACGCGTGCGACCGCGTCGGAGAACGAACGCGTGCTCGCAGAACAGGTCGCACGGATCATCGCACCGCTCACGCCTTCTCAGCGTGAACGTCGCGAGATGATGTCGCAGGTGCTGGTGCACACGGCGTACTCGTTGCTCAGTTTCTCGGTGCAGGACGGCCACGACCACGACGAGACCGTCGCCGAACTCAAGCGGATGCTCGCGGGCTATCTGCTGCTCGAGGAGTCGACGACGGTCTGAGGGTCGTGGCGGCCCTGAGGGTGTGGGGCCTATCTGCCCTCGAGGATCGCTACCGCCGCCGCGGTGTCCCCGTCGTGCGTCAGGGACACGTGGACGACGGTGTCGCGCAGGTGATTGCCGATCTCGCCGGACAGCCGGATCGCCGGCCTGCCCCAGTTGTCGGTGACGACCTCGATGTCGCTGTGCCGGATCAGCGGCAGCAACGGGGACCGCGAGAACCGGCTCACCGACCAGGCTTTCACGACGGCTTCCTTCGCCGCCCAGCGCGCGGCGAGATGCCGTGCGTCGTCGCCGGTTCCGGCAGCCGAGTCCCGCCGTTCGCCGACCGTGAACCGGTCGGCGAACGTCGTTCCCGGCTGCCGGAGCTGCTCGGCGAACTCCGGGATCGACACGATGTCGATCCCCACTCCGAGAACGCTCATCTCTTCCGGCTTCGCCTCACTGCTCGAATCCGCTGCCGTCACCGGGTTTCCGGAACCGGACCGGACCCGTACACGTCCGCCGCGTCGAGGCGCACCGACGGGTCGAGGAGCATGCCCGCCTCGGCGTCGTGCTCGTCGACCGACTCGTCGAAGCGGCGGTTCGGCGGCCGCTGGTAGGCCGGCTCGCCCCCGCAGATCGACTGCAGGAAGCGCTGGCTGCCCAGGCGCGCACGCTCATCAGCCCGCTTCCGGTAGGTCTCCCGCTCCTCGGGTGCCAGGGAGGCGATGAAGGCCTCCGGGTGGACGACCGCGATGAGCCCGGACACGTGACCGAAGCCGAGGCTGGTCAGCAGACCGGCCTTGAGCGGGAACCGCTCCCCCAGCTGCAGCGTCTCGCGCGGCCACACCAGGTGCGGGTACTCCTTCATCTTCTCGTCGACGCAGTCGAGGCTGCGGTTCGGCGGGATGACCCCGTCGCGGAGCATCTGGCACAGGCCGATCAGCTGGAAGGCCGCGGCACCGCCCTTGGCGTGGCCGGTGAGCGACTTCTGCGACACCACGAACAGCGGGGCGCCGGTGTTGCGTCCGATCGCCTCGGCGAGGCGCTCGTGCAGCTCGGACTCGTTGGGGTCGTTGGCCTTCGTCGACGTGTCGTGCTTGGACACCAGCGCGACGTCGTCGGCGGTGACACCGAGCGAGTTCAGGGCGTTGGCCAGCGGCGAGGACAGCGCACCGCGGGCTGCACCCAGGGCACCGAGTCCCGGAGCCGGGATCGAGGTGTGCACGCCGTCGCCGAAGCTCTGCGCCCACGCCACCACACCGAGGACCGGCAGACCCATCTGCGCCGCCACGTCGCCGCGGGCGAGCAGGATCGTGCCACCACCGGCCGACTCGACGAACCCGCCGCGTCGGCGGTCGTTGGCCCGCGAGAACCGGCGGTCGTCGATGCCGCGTGCGGTCATCTTCGCCGAGTCGGCGGTCGCCGACATCGCACCGAAGCCGACGATGCCCTCGATGCCGAGGTCGTCGAAGCCGCCGGCCACCGCGAACAGCGCCTTGCCGAGACGGATCTTGTCGACGCCCTCCTCGACCGACACCGCTGCCGTGGCGCAGGCCGCGACCGGGTGGATCATCGCGCCGTAGGAGCCCACGTACGACTGGACGACGTGCGCGGCAACGATGTTCGGCAGGGCCTCCTGCAGGATGTCGTTGGCGTTGGCCTCACCGAGCAGGGTGTTGATGTAAAGGTCCCGCATCGAGGCCATGCCACCCATACCGGTGCCCTGGGTGTTGGCGACGAGGCCGGGGTGTACCCAACGCATCAGCTCGCTCGGCGTGAAGCCGGACGACAGGAACGCATCGACGGTCGCGACCAGGTTCCACAGGGCCACCCGGTCGATCGCCTCGACCATGTCGGGGCTGACGCCCCAGCGGGTCGGGTCGAAGCCGGTCGGGATCTGGCCGCCGACGGTACGGGTCAGCGAGAACTTGCGCGGCACACGGATCTCCGTGCCGGCCAGGCGCGTGACCTGCCAGTCGCCGTCGGGATTCTGCGTGACCCGCGTCTTCTCGGGGTTGGCACTCGCGAACGCACGGGCCTCGGCCTCGGAGTTGACCGTGAAGGTCAGGTCCTCGTCGAGGAACACCGAGGTGAGCAGCGGCGAGGTGTTGTCGACCATCGCGCCGTCGTCGGCGTAGCGACGAATGCCGCACCGCGACACGACCTCGTCGTGGTAGCGCTCGGCGATCTCACTCTCCGGCACCGGATCACCGGACTCGGTGTCATACCAGCCCGGCTTCGGAGCCGAATCCCAGTGGATCAGACCGGTGTTCCAGGCCAGCTCGAGAACGCCTGCCGCCGATAGCTTCTCGTCGACCTCCATTTCGAAGCGGGTACGCGCCGAACCGTACGGCCCGAGCTCGCCGGCACCCACGATGACCACCAGGTCCTCGGGACGCGCGTCGATCGTCGGCCATTCCGGACGCATGCTGCGCGGAGCGCGGGCGGGCGCCGGGAGTGCGGCGACGGTGGTCGTCGCCGATGCCTCGTCGGCATCCTCGCCGGCCTCGGCAGCCGCTGCGGCGGTGGCCGCGAGCGCCTTGAGGTCGGTCGAGGCGTCGAGCCCGCCGGTGAAGTCGGCCAGGACCGGAGCGGTGGCCGCGGACTCACGCTGCTCGGGGGTGCACAGCGTCAGCAGGTTGGCGGCCATCTCCTCGGTGCTCCAGGTGCGGACACCCGCAGCCTCGACCGCGTCGACCATGCCGTCGTTGTGGCCCATCAGCCCGGTGCCGCGCACCCAGCCGATGAGGGCGTGGGCCAGCGTGGTCTTCGAGCCCCACGACTCCTCGGCCGACCAGCGGGTCACGAGCGCGTCGAGGGCGGCCTTGCTCTCGCCGTAGGCGCCGTCGCCACCGAACATGCCGCGGTTCGGGGAACCCGGCAGCACCACGTGGAGGCGGGCCGCGATGTCGTGGTCGGAGTGGACCTCCGCCAGCCCGGCGATCAGCCGCTCGACCGACCACAGCAGGACCTTCATCTCCAGCTCGGCGCGAGCGCCGGCGTCGGTGAGGTCACCGGCCACCCGCGGAGCGGCGAACGGGAACAGCATCGTCGGCTTCATGGCCGGCTTCACCACCGCGATCGTGCCGCCGAGGTTCTCGGTCTGCTCCGCGGCCACCCACTCGACCAGGTCGTCGACGTCGGTGTACGACGCCATGTTCGCCGGGGCGATCCACAGCGCGGCACCGGTGCGGGCGTTCTCGCGATAGAGCTTCTTGTAGAAGGCGAGACGCTCGGAGTTCAGTCGCGAGGTGGTCGCGATGACGGTCGCACCGCCGGCGAGGAGGCCGGCCACCACACCTGCGGCGATCGAGCCCTTGCTGGCGCCGGTGACGACGGCGATCTCGCGGCTGTAGATCCCCTTCTCGGGGTTCTCGGCGGCGTGCGCGATGGCACCGAAGACGCGGCCGTGCACGGCGTTCCCGTTCGCGAGGGCCTTGCCCTGCCACCAGGTGGCGTGTTCGGCGACGGTGTCGCCGGCTCCGGCGAACCCGCCGACGACCTTCTCGAAGTCGGCGTCGAGCTCCTGCTCGTCGGCCAACCAGAGACGGACGAGATCCTCACGGGCGGTTGCCCACCGGTCGTCGATGAGCACGACCTTGGCGTCGTCGAACGCCGGCGCGACAGTGCGCGCCCAGTCTGATCCGAGTTCGGCACTGACCAGCTCGGCCAGCTCGGCGTTGGGATCGGCCGCGGCCTCGGCGAGGTCGGCGACCTCGGCGAGTCCCAGCTTCTCCAGCACCGTGTACGCCGCCGAGGCGAGCGCACCCGACCGGCCGGTGATCTGCTCGGTGAACTCGCCGAGAGCAGCCGCGTCGACCGTTGCCCCACCGCCGGATTCGGCGGCGGGCTTGCCCACCGCGATGCCCTTCTCGGCACCCACGGCGGTGACCGCCTTGTCGATCAACGCGTCGAGCGCGTCGGCGTTGGCGACCGGGCCGTCGAGCAGGTTGCCCAGTGCCTCACCGCGGACCGAGGCCCCGTCCCGCGTGCCCAGTGCGAGTGCCACGGTCGTGTGCAGTCCCCAGCCGGGGCCGAGCTGCCACACGCTGCTGACGCGGTCGGTGATGTAGTTCTGGCGCTTGCCCAGCGGGCCGAGGACCTTGCGGACCTGGTCGCTGACCGCGTCGGTGAGCACCGCACCCAGCGGCCGGTAACCGCGGGCGAGTGTCTCGACGGTCGACGACAGCGCGACCATGTCGGCCTCGGCCGCACCGTCGATGGCGCCGAGTCCGAGCTCGCCGCCGATGTCGAGCAGGAGCTGGTTGCGGCGTGAGGACACACCGTCGCACAGCGCCTCGATGGTGTCGGCCGCACCGATCTGGTCGACGCGCATCTTGGTCCACAGGGCGATCACGGACTTCACCGCATCCGACGGGGTGAACGTGATGTCGTCGGGACGCGGGCCGCCGGCGGGAGCGGCCGGAGCCGGTGCCGCCGCCGCGGGGGCAGCGTCCGCCGGAGCGGCGGCCGACTCTGCGGGAGCGTCGATCTCGTCCTCTTCCGGCTCGTGACCGGCATCCTTGGCCAGGATCACGTCGGAGTCGCGTTCGACGTTCACCACCTCGGTGGTGGCCGAGGCGTAGTCGTCGAGCTTGAGGGTGTTGTTGGCCAGACCCGTCAGGGTCGGCGCACCCTTCAGACCGATCTCGACGAAACGCTGCACGGCGAGACCATCGCGCTCCGGACCGCTGAACAGCAGGTCCTGGGTCTCGATCCAGCGCACCGGGCTCGCGAACTGCCAGGCGAGGAGCTCGATCAGGAGAACGCGGGCCAGCTCGGTGGGCTTGGCGGTCCAGTTGTCCCAGTCGGCGAGGACCTCGTTCAGCGGATCGGACGGCACGAGCGCCGCGATCTCCTCGACGAAATCGCGTCCGAGGTTGAACAGGCGCGGCACCAGGTTCGGAATGTAGCGGCCGATCAGGATGTCGATGTCGATGTCGGCGGGCAGCAGCTCCTCGAGCTTGCCGCGGAACTCCGGCACACCGGCGCGCAGGACGCTGGAGTGGAACGGGACGTCGATACCCGGGATGAGGATGAACGCCCGCTTGCCACCGAACTCGGCACGGCGACGGTCGATCTCGGCCTCGAGGTGCTCCAGGCCCCGGACCGTGCCGGCGATCGCGTACTGCGAGCCGAGCAGGTTGAGGTTGACGACCTCGAGGAACTCACCGATCTCCGCACCCAGGCCGGAGACGAAGCCGGTCACATCGGCGTCGGCGAGACCGAACTGGCTCGGCCGGATCGCGGCCATGCGATAGTCGCTGCGGCCCTGCTCATCTCGCGGAACGAGATGGTGCATGGCCTCGCCGCGCTGGAACACGACCTCGAGGACCGCCTCGAGCGGCAGGACGCCGGCGCAGGCGGCGAGAGCGTTGTACTCGCCGACGGAGTGACCACAGGTGATGGCGCCCTCGACGAAGCCGCCGGCCTCCTTGAGTTCGGCGATCTGCGCGACACCGAGGGTCGCCATCGCGACCTGGGTGAACTGCGTCAGGTACAGCACGCCGTCGGGATGGTTGTAGGTGGTGCCGTTGGCGACCAGGGTCGTCGGGTTGTCCCGCACGACGGCCAGGATCGAGAAGCCGAGCGCCTTGCGCGTGTGCTTGTCGGCGCGATCCCAGATCTCACGGGCTGCCTTGGACCGCGACCGGGCGTCGAGGCCCATGCCCTTGCTCTGGATGCCCTGCCCCGGGAAGGCGTAGACGGTGCGCGGCGCGGCCAGGAGGCCGGTGGCGCTCATGACGAGGTTGTCGCCGACCTTGGCGCTGACCTCGACGACCTCACGGCCGTTGTCGAGGCCGACACGGTCGACGCGCACGGTGATGGTGTCGCCGAGGCGGACCATCCCCAGATAGCGTGCAGTCCAGCCGATCAGCGGTCGCGGCGACGGGGTCGGGTTCTTCGAGTCGGTCGCGGTGACGACCTGCTGCGCGGCAGCCGACAGCCACATGCCGTGCACGATCGGGTCGCCGAGTCCGGCCAGCTTGGCTGCCGAGGCGTCGGTGTGGATCGGATTGCGGTCACCGGAGACGACGGCGAAGCCGTGCATGCGGTTCGGCGCGGTGATGGTGGCCGAACGGAGCAGCTTGCGGGTGGCCGACTGCTCGGCCTTCGGGGCACCGCCCGCGCGGAGCGGGTCGGTGAGCTCGGCGGCACCGAGGCGTCCGCGGATGGCGAAGCGCTCGTCGAGGGTGGCGATCGGGCCGGCAGTCCCGGCGATCTCCACCGAGACCTCGACGACACGGCCCACGTCGGAGTCGCGGACCGCGCCGGCACGGGCGGTCACCGTCAGTTCGGCGGTCTCCGTGGGGATCTCACCGGTGAGAGCGATCGCATGGTCGAGGTGGACCAGGTCGAGCAGACCCTCGACGACCGGTGCGCCGGTCTCGGTGCGGGCGGCACCTATCACGCTGAACACGCTGGGCCAGCAGGCGCCGACCAGGGTGTCGGGGACGGCGAAGCCGAAGGGCTCGGTCGGGGTGGTCGGACGCAGGTGCGCGGGCAGGGAGAAGCCGGTCACCGATGCATGGTCGGCCACCGAGTCGGGCTGCCAGGTGATGGTGGTGGTCGCGGTGCCGTCGGTCACCTCGGCGAGTTCGCCGCCCGCGGCGACCGTGAGGATCTCGGTCATCGCGCCGGCTGCCTCGTCGAGTCCGACGACCGGCGATCCGCCGTCGCGCACGCCGAGACCGGCGAGCAGCGGGATGCGCACGGCCGCACCGGAGATCGGGACGACGAGATCGAAACGGACGACGCCGTTCTCGGTACCGGCCTGCTCGATGACGGCGCCGGTGGGCTCGTGCTCGGCACGCTCGGGGGCGACGATCGACCAGGCGGCGCGATCACCGAGGAGGGCGACCGGGCTCGGGACGATCCGTCCCGCCCAGCTGACGTCGTCGGATTCCAGAACAGCAGTCAGGACGCCGGCGTCCTCGACCAGTCCGGCACGGTGTCGCGAGGCAACCTCCACCGAACGCACACCTGCGGTCAGCAGGTCGGTGACGACCTGCGCCTCGAAGCGGTCCAGCAACTCGCCGACCGGCTCGTCGACGCGGGTGATGCCGGCAACGGCGACCGGACCGGGGATGACGCACACGGCGTCGGCGCCGTAGCGCGTGTCGTGGGCCTGCCACAGCGAGTCACTGCGCCACCAGCGGCGCACGTCCTTGTCGATGACCGGCACGAAGTTGACCGGCTTGCCCGGGGTGCGGCACTGCTCCAAGAAGAACGCGACGTCCGCGGGATGCAGGACGTCGGTGTCGATCTCGCGGTAGACGCTGCCCAGCGCGTCGATCGCGGCGTGCGGGTCGTCGGTGGACGACAGCTCGGCGAACATCGTCGGGATGGGACCCGAGTCCTGCGGGTGCATGCGGGCCTCGGTGCGCTGCAGCATCTCGACGAAGCGCTGCTGCCAGGTGATGTCGGCCCACGGGTGCTGATCGCCGTTGGCGTCGCCGACCGCGAGGGTGGCGTAGCGGTCGAGCCATTCGCGGTAGGTCATCTCGGCGACGTCGCCGAAGTACGGCTTGGCGGTGTCCGCCATCGCCGCGATGATCTCGTCGCGGCGTGCGGCGACGGCCTCGGCGTCACCGGCGACCTCGTCCAGCAGACGGCCGCAGCGGGACGCGGTGTTGTCGACCTCGTGGATGTCGGCGCCGAGCTGCGAACGGCCCGAAGCCATTCCGGCGGTCGCGTGGCCTGCACCGATCCACTCGTCGATACCGACGGTGTCGACGAGGAGCTGCTTGACCTCGGGAGTGGTGGTGGCCTCCTTGGCGGCCATCGCCGCGGTGCCGATGAGGATGCCGTCGAGCGGCATCAGCGGATAGCCGTAGCCGCTCGACCAGACGCCGGTCAGGTATTCGCTGGCACGCTCCGGGGTACCGACGCCGCCGCCGACGCAGATGACCACGTTGGGTCGGGCGCGGAGTTCGCCGTAGGTGGCGAGCAGCAGGTCGTCGAGGTCCTCCCACGAGTGGTGGCCACCGGCGCGGCCGCCCTCGATCTGGACGATGACCGGATGGTGCGGGACCTCGTTGGCGATCCGCACAACCGAACGGATCTGCTCCACGGTGCCCGGCTTGAAGGCGACGAAGCGGAGTCCGGCCTCGACGAACTCGTCGACGAGGGCGACCGCGTCCTCGAGTTCGGGGATGCCGGCGGAGACGATCACGCCGTCGAGCGGCGCGCCCTGGGCACGGGCCTTCTGCACGAGGCGTTTGCCACCGAGCTGCAGCTTCCACAGGTACGGGTCGAGGAACAGCGCGTTGAACTGCGCCTCGCGACCCGGCTCGAGCAGGTCGGTGAGAGTGGCGATGTTGCGGGCGAAGATGTCCTCGGTGACCTGGCCTCCACCGGCGAGCTCGGCCCAGTGGCCGGCGTTGGCCGCGGCGGCGACGATCGCCGGGTCGACGGTGGTCGGGGTCATGCCCGCGAGCAGCATCGGCGAACGTCCGGTGAGACGCGTGAACGCGGTCTCGACGACGGTCCGGCCGTCGGGCAGCTCGACGAGGGTCGGGGCGAACTGGGACCACGGGGTGGCGACCTCGGGCACCCCGCCCGGGCTGAAGAGGTTGCGCTGTCCGACGCGCAGGGCGGCGGGGACGAGGCCGACACCCTGGCCGCGGACGAGCGATGAGGTGAGACGGGTGGCGATGTCGCCCGGACCGAAGTCGAGGATCCACTTGGCACCGCCGGCGACGACCTCGTCGACCGAGGAGACCCAGTCGACGTGTGCGACGAGGATGTCGTGGGCGTGACGGGTGGCGAGCTCACGGTCGATGCCGCAGCGGTCGGCCCAAGCGCCGACGAGTTCGACGGCCTCGGCCATGTTCGGGTGGTGGAAGGCGACCGACACCTGCAGGTGGTCGAACTTCGGGGCGAACGGTGCGCCGCCGGTCAGCTTGCGCTTGCGCTCGTCGGCTTCGGCGGCGGCGATCCGCTCGCAGAGCGCGACGAAACCGGCGAGGTGACGCGGGGCGCCGGAGAGCACGAGTGCGTTGCGGCTGTTCTTGATCGAGACGACGGGCGCGGTGGCCAGGTCGCTCTCTGGCAGGGTCGCGCGGTACTGGGCGAGGACCTCGTCGACGCGTGCCGGGGTGACGTTGTTGACCGCCAGCATCGGCGTGCCGTCGGTGGTGACCCCGAGGCCGCGGCGACGCGCGATGAGCGAACCAGCGGCACCGATGAGGTGGGCGACGGCGAGCAGCAGGCCCTCTCCGGCTTCCGCGGCGTTCCCCTCGGCTCCGACCGCGTCGGTGGCCAGCGAGCCCTGCGAGTGTCCGATGACGGCGCTGGGCGGGATGCTCGCGGTGTCGAGACCCTGCTTGCGTAACGCCTCGATGGCGGCCAGCTGGGTCAGCAGGACCCCGGGACCCGAGAGGGTGAAGTCGGCGAGAGCGGCCTCGGTGGGCACCTCTTCGCCCGCGTCGTGCGCGTGGACCCACGCGAGGGGGTGGAAGCCGTCGGCGCGCGCGACGACGAGGTCGTCGGCGACGGGTGCGACGAGCCGTTCTGCGGCCTCTACGATCCCGCCGATGCGGTGTTCGAGGTCGGCGTCGACGACCAGTTCGGCCAGCGTCGGCAGCCACGCGCCACCCTGACCGCCGAAACTGATCGCGTAGGGCTCGCCCTGGGCGAGCCGGTCAATGAGTGTGGTGGTGGGGCGCTCTGCGTTGGCGGCGCCCTGCGAGCCGGTGCGGAACTGGTCGACGGTCACGAGTACTCCTCTGTGGTGGTCGGTCTCGGTGGTCGGCGGAGTGTCTTGGTGCCGGCGCGCGCGCCGGCGGGTGTCTTGGGTGCAGGCGGGAGCGCCGGCGATTCCTCGTCGGTGAGAACGGGGGGTCGCCCACGACACCGGGGCATCGCAGGCGGAAACGAGAGCGGCAGCCCTGCCTGATTCGAACTACTTGGTACAACTGATGAACACGCCTGCCACACAAGGACATCGGCGCTCCCCGGCTCATGGAGGAGTCGCTTACGACGTGAACGTGACACCCATGATGACACACGAAAGTGAGGGATTCCTCATGTTTCCGGGTGACCTGCCGGTATACCCATCAGTAACCCCGCGGGTAACTTGAAAGACCATGTCAACAACCATCCGAAGGGTTGCAAAACATGCTGGCCAGACAACGTACCCGAGGGTATGTCGGCCGCCGAACGCGCGCTCGGTCAACCGTTATGAAACCGTGATGTGATGCGGACCACTTTCCGGTCCGACGGCGGGTCCGCGGCGTTCGCACGGTGCCCGGACGCGCTCCGCCCGTGCCCTAGAGTCGCCCCATGAGCAGTTGCATCTTCTGCGCCATCATCGCGGGCACGGCTCCGGGCCGGATCGTCTATTCCGACGACGACGTCGTCGGCTTCCTCGACATCCGACCGGTCACCCGCGGGCACACCTTGCTCGTCCCCCGAGTCCACTCATCCGGGCTCGACGACCTCGACCCGACACTCGGGGCGGCCCTCTTCGCCGCCGGACAACGCGTCGGATCGGCGCTGAAGGCCGGGCCGATGTCCGCGGACGGGGTCAACCTCGCCCTCAACGACGGCCGCGCCGCGTTCCAGACCGTCTTCCACACCCATCTGCACGTCGTGCCCCGCCACGCAGGCGACAAGCTCAGTTTCGCCAAGGGTCTGGTCGTGCGTCGCGATCCGGACCCCGACGAGACCGCCGACCTGGTGCGCGCCTCCCTCGAGGCCGCGGGATGACCGGGCCGACCATCCCCGAGGCCGTGATCGACCTCGTCCGAGACGCGGACTGGATCACCGTCTTCAGCGGGGCCGGCGTGTCGGCCGAGAGCGGGATCGCGACCTTCCGCGACGTGCAGACCGGACTGTGGGAGACATTCGATCCCGCCGAACTCGCCACCCCGGAGGCATGGGAACGCGACCCCGCACTGGTCTGGGGCTGGTACCGGTGGCGAGCCCGCGAGGTGCTCGCCGCCGAACCGAACACCGGACACCGAGCACTGGCCGAGCTCGGCGCCTCGCGCACCGTCATGGTCGTCACCCAGAACGTCGACGACCTGCACGAGCGTGCCGGAAGCGACGTGGTCAGCCACCTCCACGGCAGTCTCTTCGCGCCGCGCTGCTCGGTGTGCCACACCCCGTACGACGGTCCGGATGCGCGGCCGTCGGCAACCGATCCGGACACCGAGCACGTGGAGCCCCGGGTCACTCCGCCGACCTGTCCGAGGTGCGGCGGCGACGTCCGCCCCGGCGTCGTCTGGTTCGGGGAGTCGCTGCCGACCGACGACTGGCAGCGGGCCGATCAGGCGTTCCGCGCGAGCGAGGTGGTCATCGTCGTCGGCACCAGCGGAATCGTGTACCCGGCCGCATCACTCCCCGAACGCGCTGTCCGCGAGGGCATTCCGGTGATCGAGTTCAACCCTGCCGAGTCGTCGGTGACCGACTTCGCCACGCACAGCCTGCGGGTGTCGGCCGCCGAGGGCCTACCGGCTCTGCTCCGCGCGCTGGGCTGACGGTCCACTCGCCACTCCCCCGCGCGTCACTCCCCGGCGGTCAGGTCGATCGGCGTCCACGTCGGGGCGACCTCTGCGGCCGGACGTGCCGTGAGCGATCCGGGCTTGCAGCCACGCGCCTCGAGGGCCGCGGCGACCGCATCGATCACCCGATCCGGGTCGAGTTCGAACTCCGACTCCCGGACCCGGGCGAATTCCCAACCGCAGCGCCGCAATTCACGCTCGCGCTCGAGATCCGAGCGGGCCTGGCGTCCGGTCCCGGGGAACGCGTCGGGATCGCATTCGACGGCCATCCGGGCGTCGGCACCGAGGACCACCAGGTCGATGATCCGGTTGTTGACGGTGACCTTCGGGGTCACGTGGTAGCCCAGTGCCGCGAGACGGTTGAACACCCGCTGTTCGAGTAGGTTGTCGAACGGCTCGACGCGGAGGTCGTCGGGCACGTCGGTCGGCATCGGACTGATCGCGAGACCCTCGTTGGCGGTGAAGTAGGACAGCAGCGAGTACCGGATGTCGTTGTGCCGCAAGTCTTCTGGTCCGATCGAATGGAACAGCCAGACCTGGTCCATCGCGCGGGTGGCCGCGACGTTGATCCGTCGCTGCGATTCTGCGCGCGTCAGTGCCGAGATGGCCGTCGGATCGGAGACGACCATGGACAGGAAGATGACGCGGCGCTCGTCGCCCTGGAAGTCCGGCGGGGTGCCCACCCGGATACGACGGGTGCGCCACGCCTCGGCATCGAGCCCGTTGCGTAGGGCCCGTTCCAAGGCCTCCGCCTGTTTGGTGCCCTGCAGCGCGATCACGCCGAAGTCCCGGCCGTCGTAGGCCGGATCGGCCAGACAGTCGCGCAGCGCCCCGAGGATCGCCTCCACCTCGCCGTCGTTCACGAGGCCCGACCCGCTGCCGGTGGCCTCGCCGTCGACCGCAACCGTGCGCAACGGCTCGAGTCGGTCGGAGCCGTACTGCCGCACCGGGATCAGCGGCGCCTTGCCGTAGAACTGCCGCGACGAGAACTCGATGATCTCCGGCATCGACCGGAAGTGCTCGCGCAACCCGACGACGTTGCCGAACCTGCTGCGGAGCAGCGAGAACAGACTCGACCGCGGGGTGAGTCCGTCGCGGAGGTAGGTCGGTAGGTCCGGGAGCGCGGCGTCGAGTTCGGCGAAGGCGTCGTCGAGCGTGGTACCCGCCAGCCCCACTGGCGCACACTGCTTGTCGTCGCCCACGACGATGATCCGGGGCGCGAGCCACAGCAGGAAGGAACTGGTGATGTCCGCCTGTGACGCCTCGTCGACGATGACGACATCGAAGGAGTGCCGGCGCGGCGGGAGCGTCTCGGCGACCTGGTTGATCGACATGATCCAGGCCGGGATCGCGTTCTGCGCCACGGCCATCGCCTCACGCGCGGCACGCCGGAACCGGTTGGCGTGCTTGCCCGACCCCTTGCCGAGGTTGATCATGTGGTCGCGGTAGGACTGCAGCGCCTGGATCTCGCCGGTCGTGGTGCGCCCGAGCAACTCCCGCCAGGCACGCGCCGAGGCGAGACGGGTGGTCAGCTGCGCGACGTCGACCTCGATGGCATCGAGGTCGGCCGAGATCCGGGTTTCGGAATGCACGTCGCTGCGTTCGGACACCCACGTGTGGGCGTACCGCCACGCCCAGGCGGCAGCCATCTCCCGCGCGCGTTCGGACCAGATCGGATCGCGCGGCGTCGCCCAGATCGTCCGGACCAGTTCCGGAGCGCGGCTCTTGAGTCGCAGTTCGAGGAGATCGAGCGCGTTCTCCGCATTCGCCTGCTCCTGGGCCTTGAGGAAGGCTCGGCGGGCCGTGCGGATCCCGGCGGCGTCGGCGGTGCCGAGCGCGGCGAGTAGTGCATCACCTTCGGATGACGGGCCCTTGTCGAGTTCGGCGGCCAGCCCGTAGGTGCAGTCGGCCAGTTCCCGTTCGGCCAGGGCCGCGTCGTTGGCGGCGGCGATCGAACCCGCCTGCCCGGCCACCTCGGCGATCTCCGCGACGCTGCGGGGGCGCGGGCCACCGGGGCTGATCGCCTCGAGTTCGTGGACGAGATGATCGCGCCCGGTGACCAGACGCGAGATCCACGCGAGCTGCGCGTCCAGCCTGACGAGCCGATCGACCTGTGCGGACCGGGATCCGGAGGCATCGATCGGCACGTGGAGGTCGGCCAGGATGCGATGGACCTGGTGGACGGCGTCGACGACCGTCAGGTGGTCGGCCACCCTTCGCAACGACACCTCGTCCGTCGGGACCCGACCGTCGACGGTCGCCCGTACTTGCGACTCCTCGACCGCGCGCTGCTGCGGGGAGCGGCGCAGCCGGCCGCGCCATTGGCCACCCTCCGCCAGATGTTCGGCGGCTGCGTCGAACAGCGCCGCATCGCCCGGGCGGTCCCCCTCGACGAGAACCGTGTGGGCGCCCAGGTCGCGGTCGCGCCGGGCAGCCTCGGCGATCACCGGGGACAGGGTCGTCACGCGGGACCACAGGTGGGACGCGTTGCCGGCCAGCAGCCGATCGGCCATGTCGACCATCGGCGCCGGAAAGGACGCCACCTCGCCCGCGGCCACGCCCAGCTGTTCGCAGATCTCCTTGATGGTGAGAAGTCGTTCGCTGTCGACGCCGTCGAGAGACGGGAGCAGCGCTCCCGTGCCGCCGTGGGTTTCCTTTGGTCGGGCGGCGATCCGCGCGCAGATCGTGTCCATGTCGCCGGGCTCCGGCAGATGATCGGCGAGCTCGGGGAACCGCTGGGTGAGACGGCCGCGGTCGCCGCCGGTCACCTGGAGGAGTTCGACGAGCCGGGCGAACTCCGAGGAATCCAGGGGCGGGACCGCACCCTCGAGTCCCGGCGGCATCCAGTCGAAGCGCTCGGCGTCGCGCTTGACCTGCCGCACGATGTCCGCCGGGGTACCCCGATAGTCCCCCGCCACCCACTCGTGGACCTCGGTCTCGCCGGCGCGCAGATCCCACAGCTCGCGCATGAGCTGGTCGCGCTGGGTCAGGGCGTGGTCGCGGCGGGCCTCGAGGTCGGCGATCTCGGCGTCGGCGACGGACACCGAGAACGCGGCCTTGCGCGCGGCGAGGTTCTCGACCACCGACACGATCGTCTCGGCATGGTCCTGGGAGATGTCGGCGATGGACACCGTGAGTTCGCGCAGCGCGGGCGGGAGCATGTCGCGCAGCACGTGGAGCGCATGCGCCTTCTCGCTGACGACCAGCACGCGCTGCCCCTTGGCGAGCAGCGCGGACGTCACGTTCGCGATGGTGTGCGTCTTGCCCGTACCGGGCGGCCCCTCGACCACGACGCCGCTGTCGTGGCCCAGCCGCACGAGCACGTCGCGTTGCTCGACGTTCGAGGGCAGCGGGAAGAGCGCGTCGGCGATGAGACGTTCGGGTGAGAGCACGGCCGGCGCGTCGAGCGCGCCCAGCCGATCCTCGGCGTCGATCGGTTTGACCAGCTGGGCCAGGCCGACGGGCACGCTCGCATCCTCGTCGCGCAGGTCGTCGATGATCGCGTCGTAGAAGGCGAGCGAGTTCTCGACACCGCGGCGTCGCAGGACGATCGCCGGTCGCATGTCGAGCGAGAGGGTGGCGCGGTCGGCGTCGATCTCGATTTCCCCCAGCCACTCGCCCACGAGATCGGTGACCTTGCCGGCGACGACCGACGGCTGCTCGGCGAGTCGGGTCCGGGTCTTCATCGCGCCGGCGAGTTCGAGTCCGTCGACCGCGGCGAGCAGATGGGTGTCGTGCATGGTCGGCGCGGAGCCCGCGCCGAGGGACACGCGGATGGCGCCCGACTCGTCGCGGTCGGCGACCACTGCCTGTGTGAGGAGATGCTCGCGGACGAGAGGTTCGGA
The DNA here is from genome assembly GCF_001942325.1 of Gordonia sp. CNJ-863. Taxonomy (NCBI): domain Bacteria; kingdom Bacillati; phylum Actinomycetota; class Actinomycetes; order Mycobacteriales; family Gordoniaceae; genus Gordonia; species Gordonia sp. CNJ-863. Next base: position 38,529 of record NZ_MKKG01000018.1, on the reverse strand, counting down.
GCCGGCGTCGTCGTGGACGGTGACGAGGGCGTTGGCCAGGACGAGTTCGAGGGTCTCGGGGCTCTCGGTCAGCTCGTCGACGAGGCGGGCGACATCGGCGTGTGCGGTGTCGGCGGGATCGATCTCGACGACGACCTGCCCCGGCGCGGCCGACGCCCGCACCGAGATGGGCGTCGAGGCGCCCACCCAGACGTGGCCTGCGTGTTCGTCGATGTCCCGGACATCACCGGAGCGCGAGCGGACGACGTCCCTCAGGAACGCCATCAGCCGGGTGACCTGGTCTCGCAGTGTCTCGCGAGTGTCATCCTGCATCCGATGGGTTCCTCTCGTCGCCGGCGTTCCTACGCTATCAAGCCGCTGGTCAGGAAAGCGGAACTGCCGCACCGTATGTCAAGGAGACCACGTCGGCCGGTGAGCGGCGTCGCGCTCACGTGATGCGCTCAGGTGGAGGAACGCAGTGCTCGGTAACCACCGTCGACGTAGCGGACGTTGGTGTAGCCGAGGCCCGCGATCTGCTCGGCGATCCGCGGTGCCTCCGAACTCACCGACACCACGGCGATCTCGGTGTCGCGCGCGATCTTCCTGGGCTGCTCGGCGTCGCGGATGACGGGGAAGGTGCCGGTCGGGGTGGGACTCAGGAGGTTCGGTAGCTCACTGGGTTCGACCACGTAGGCGCCCGGAAGGCTGCCCTGGTGGCGCACCACCTGCGGGCGGGCATCCACCATGACCGCGTTTCCGGCGCGGCTGTGGTCGATTGCTTCTGCTGCTGAAATCGCACTCACCAAGGACACTGGTGACTCACCAATCCTGTGCTCACTCGTAATTTTCGTGCCCCTCGGTCGGCGGATACCCGCACGCACGAAATGGACACCTTGAAGACCCCCGTCTCCAAGGTTACGGAATGATCTCGGTTTGACAAGTTCCGTCACCACATTGCGGCACGCACGGCGAGCGAAACCGACTCAGGTCGATACGGCGATCAGGACCGGCGACCGCGTCCGGCGACCCGCGGCGAAGGCCGCTTGCCGCCGAAGTTGTCGCGACGACCGTCGCGGCCACCCTGCGGCCCGCCACGCTTGCCCCCGCGACCCCGCGGCGCACCCATGTCCTTGCGGATGTCGATCGGGTTCTTCCCGATCTTGGTGTGGCGGAGCTGGGACAGCGTCTCGTTGTCGAGATCGTCGGGCAACTCGACGAGGCTGAAGTCGTCGCGGATGCTGATGTTGCCGAAGTCCGCGCGGGTGAGACCGCCCTCGTTGGCGATCGCACCGACGATCGCTCCCGGGGAGACCTTGTGCTTGCGGCCGACCGCGATGCGATAGGTGGCGAAGCTCGCGCCGGGACGACGCGGGGTGCGCTCCCGCTGTTCACGGTTCGCCCGCTTCTCCGACTCCGGCGGATCCGGGGTCAGCAGGAACCCGCCGTCGCGCGTCTCGAGGGCCAGCGCGGCGGCGATGTCGGCCATGGCCACATCGTTGTCGCGGGCGTAGTTCTCGATGAGTCCGCGGAACAGGTCCAGGTTGTCCGAGGACAGGTTCTGGGTGATCGACTCGCCGAACTTCGCGACACGCTGCGCGTTCACGTCGTCGACGCTGGGCAGCCCGATCTCGGTGAGCTCCTGGCGCGTCGCCCGCTCGATCGCCCGTAGCAGGTGGCGCTCACGCGGCGAGACGAACAGCAGCGCGTTGCCCGAACGGCCGGCGCGGCCGGTGCGTCCGATCCGGTGCACGTACGACTCGGTGTCGTGCGGGATGTCGTAGTTGACGACATGCGAGATGCGGTCGACGTCGAGGCCGCGGGCGGCCACGTCGGTTGCCACGAGGATGTCGATCGAGCCGTTCTTGAGCTGGTTGATGGTCCGCTCACGCTGTGCCTGCGCGAGGTCACCGTTGATGGCGACCGCGGAGAGTCCGCGTGAACGGAGCTTCTCCGCGAGTTCCTCGGTCGCCTGCTTGGTACGGACGAACACGATCATCGCGTCGAATTCCTCGACCTCGAGGAATCGGGTCAGCGCGTCGAGTTTGCGCTGGTGGGACACCTGCAGATAGCGCTGTGTGATGTTCTGCGCGGTCGCCGTCTTGGACTTGACCGTGATCTCTTGCGGTGACTTCAGGTAGCGCTGGGCGAGCCGGCGGATCGAGCTGGGCATGGTCGCGGAGAACAGCGCGACCTGCTTGGTGTCCGGAGTCTCGGCGAGGATGCGTTCGACGTCCTCGGCGAAGCCCATCGTGAGCATCTCGTCGGCCTCGTCGAGCACGAGGAACTCGAGTCCGGAGATGTCGAGGGTCTTCTTGTCGAGGTGGTCGATCACTCGACCGGGCGTACCCACGATCACCTGAGCACCGCGGCGCAGACCCGCGAGCTGCACACCGTAGGACTGTCCGCCGTAGATCGGCAGGACCTTGACCTCGGGCATGTGCGCGGAGTAGCGGCCGAAGGCCTCCGACACCTGCAGGGCGAGCTCACGCGTCGGTGCGAGGATCAGCGCCTGCGGTGTGCGCGCAGAGGTGTCGAGCCTGGAGAGGATCGGGATCGCGAAGGCCGCGGTCTTGCCGGTACCGGTCTGCGCGAGGCCGACGACGTCGCGGCCGGCCATCAGCGGCGGGATCGTGGCGGCCTGGATCGGCGAGGGGGTTTCGTAGCCGACGTCGGTGATCGCGGCACGGACTCGTGACTCGATCTCCAGGTCGTCGAAAGAATCGCCGGGGATGTCTTGTGCAGGGGTGTCAGCCGGCGCGCCGTGCTCGCCTTGTTCGGAAGTACTCATGCGCGGGTCTCATTCATCGCACTCAACTGTAATCGCCCGACCCCGGAAAGTAGGCATCGTGCCATGACCGCGTCACAACTGGCAGCTGAACTGGTAATACAGCACTACGATGAGCGCGTGTGATGCATCACACGAATACTGGTACTGTCAGTGCCACTCAAATGGCGTCGTCCCCGGTCACCGGGTAGTCGGCGCCGGATATGTCCAGATCAGCAAGTCCGTCTCAGGAGTGCCATGCAGCAGCAGTACGCCACCCCGTCCGATCTCACGATCGACGACAAGGCGAACCTCGTCGACTCGATCCTCAAGTATCGGACCGAGCGACCCACGATGCCTCTTTTCCGCAAGCGCTCCCACAATCAGTGGATCAACGTCACGGCGAAGCACTTCGCGGACGAGGTCGACGCGGTGGCCAAGGGACTCATCGCCTCGGGCGTGGAGCCCGGGGACCGCGTGGCGATCCTGGCGTCGACGCGGTACGAGTGGACCGTCCTCGACTACGCCATCTGGCGTGCAGGGGCATGCACCGTCGCCATCTACGAGACCTCGGCCCCCGACCAGGTGCAGTGGATCCTCGAGGATTCGGCGGCCAAGCTCCTCATCGTCGAGAACCACGAGCACTACACCAAGCACATCCGGGTGATCGACGAGACGCCGACGCTCAAGGAGACCCTGGTCATCGATGACCACGCATTCCCGACGCTGACCAAGCGCGGCGCGACCGTCGCCGACGACGAGCTCGATCGCCGCCATGCGAACTCGCTGTCCACCGATGCCGCGACCCTGATCTACACCTCGGGAACCACCGGCCGCCCGAAGGGTGTCCTGCTCACCCACGCCAACTTCATGGCCGAGTGTGCCGCCACCCGCGATGCGGTCGGCGCCGGCCTGGCCGAGGGCAAGACCACCCTCCTGTTCCTGCCGCTCGCGCACGTCTTGGCGCGCATCATCGCGGTGGCCAGCGTGGAGAACGGGGTCATCCTGGGTCACACCAACGACATCACGAACCTCGTCAACGACTTCGCGGTGTTCAAGCCGCACTACGTGCTGTCGGTGCCGCGCGTGTTCGAGAAGGTCTACAACTCGGCCAAGCAGAAGGCCTACGACGGCGGCAAGGGCTCGATCTTCGAGAAGGCCACCGATACCGCCATCGAGTACAGCAAGGCCATGGAGAGCGGCAAGGTCGGCCTCGGTCTGAAGCTCCGCCACGCGCTGTTCGACAAGCTGGTCTACGGCAAGCTCCGCGCCGCCCTCGGCGGGCAGTGTGAGGGTGCGATCTCCGGCGGAGCCCCGCTCGGCGCCCGGCTCGGCCACTTCTTCCGCGGTGTCGGCATCCCCGTCTACGAGGGTTACGGCCTGTCGGAGACCACCGCGGCGGTCACCGCCAACAACGAGGAGAACCAGAAGGTCGGTTCGGTCGGACGCCCCGTTCCCGGTGTGACCGTCGCGATCGCCGACGACGGCGAGATCCTGCTCAAGGGACCCGTGGTCTTCAGCGGCTACTGGCGCAACGAGGCCGCGACCGCGGATGCGATCCGCGACGGCTGGTTCCACACCGGTGACATCGGCACCCTCGACGACGGCTACCTCTTCATCACCGGCCGCAAGAAGGAACTGATCGTGACCGCGGGCGGCAAGAACGTCTCCCCCGCTCAGCTCGAGGACTCGATCCGCGCCCATCCGATGGTCAGCCAGTGCCTGGTGGTCGGCGACAACAAGCCGTTCATCGCCGCGCTGATCACCATCGACCCCGAGGCCGTGCCGGGCTGGCTGGAGCGTCACAACCTGCCCGCCGACACCCCGCTCTCGGAGCTGATCGAGAACGAGGATCTCAAGGCCGAGATCGACGCGGCGGTCAAGGAGGCCAACTCGAAGGTCTCCAACGCCGAGGCGATCAAGAAGTTCACCATCCTCGACACCGACTTCTCGATCGAGACCGGTGAGCTGACGCCGACGCTGAAGCTCAAGCGCAACGTCATCCACGACGCGCACAAGCAGGCGATCGCCGACCTCTACACATAGAAGCGCCGCCTCGAGGCGATTCAGGTCACGACTCACCGCGGCCCGGGATGACTCCGGGTCGCGGTGAGTTCTATCTTCAGATCAATGTCTTCACACACAGGGTCTGGGAACCGAGTGTCGGGAAACCGAGATCTCGCCATCGACGCCACGCGAGGAGTGGCGATCTGGAGCATGGTCACCGCACACTTCGCCACCGATTCCCCGTTGGCCTCGCCCACACACGCCTTTCCGTACGTGGACGGGATGTCGGCGTTCGTCATGCTCTCGGGCATCGTGCTGGGCCTCGTGTACCAGCGCTGGGTCACCCGTCACGGGCTGCGGTACGCCTACGTCCGCCTGGCCAAGCGCATCGCGGTCCTCTACGTCTGTCAGCTGACGATCGCGCTCGTCGCCGTCGCGGCCGCGCTCGAGGGCCACCGCTGGCTGACGCTCCTGCTCCCGGTCGACGGCTGGGCCGACGGGATCTGGCTGTCGGTCACGATGCAGTACCTGCCGAGCGGCGGGAACATCCTGCTCCTCTACATGGTGCTGATGATGTCCGCGTTCGCCCTGTTCCCGCTTCTGCAGCGCGGCTGGTGGGCGTGGATCCTCGCCGCGTCGCTGACGTTGTACGCGGTTTCGCTGGTCTGGTCGCCCGACTGGTTCTACCTCAGCGCCTACCAGGCGGCCCCGCACATCCAGAACGTCGCGGGATGGCAGATCATGTTCATCCCGTCGGTGGTCATCGGCTGGAACTGGTCGCGATGGAGTGTCCCCGAGTTCGTCGACCGCTGGCTCGTCGTCATCGTCGCCGTGGCGGTGACGGTCGCACTGTTCTTCCACTACGGCATCGCCGCCGGCCCGTGGGCGCACCTCGAACCCGCCTTCGCCGACAAGCTGGACTTCCGGCCCGCGCGTGCCATCGGCGCCTACCTGGTGATCCCCGCCCTCTACGGGATGTTCCGCTTGTTGCTGCGCTGGTGGCATCACGACTGGCTGCGCCCGCTGGTCATGACCGGCACCCGAAGCCTCGACTCCTACGTCATCCAGGCGATCGCGCTGGTCATCGTCCCGATTCACATCGCGCACCGGCCGTGGGACACGCTCACGATGCAGGCCGTCGCGCTGCTGGTTTTCGGCATCTGCTGGGTGTGGGCGGAGTTCCGGTACTTCACGCACATCGACAAGCTGCACAAGGTCCCTGGACGGGTCGCCCGAGGTGTCCTGCCAGGCCGCGACAACACCGCGCCGGGGTTCGGCGACGGGTCCGCTCTCGACGTCGACGTCGAACCCGGTGTGCCGACCGGCGAGCAGCCGCAACCGATAGGAGCCCGCGCATGACCGGAGAAGTGCAGCCCGGGGAGATGACACGCAGCGTGCACGCCGGGAACGACTCGTCGGGTCCGTCGGTGCGCACGCCCATCACGATGGCGAACTCGTATCACCTGCCGCCCGAGCCGGAACAGATCAGCTGGTCGGGTACCGAGCAGCTCTTCTACACCCGCAACACCGGCGCCAACCAGGTTGCCCTGCAGGACAAGCTCGCCGCGCTCGAGGAGGCCGAGGACGCGGTCGTCCTGGCCTCCGGTGTCGCCGCGCTGCACGCGGTCTTCTTCACCTTCCTCTCCACCGGCGACCACGTCGTCGTCTCGGACACCACCTACGAGGCGACGTGGAAGCTGTGGGCGGAGCTGTTGCCGAAGAAGTACGGAATCGAGGCGACCTTCGTCGACATCACCGACCCCGAGAACGTCCGCGCGGCGCTGCGTCCCGACACGCGACTCGTGGCCGTCGAGACGATCGCGAATCCGACGACCAAGGTCGGGGACATCGCGGCGCTGGCCGACATCGCCCACACCGCCGACGCCCTGCTGCTCGTCGACTCGACCTTCACCCCGCCGCCGCTGTACCGGCCACTCGGCGACGGCGCCGACCTCGTCGTGCATTCGCTGACCAAGTACATCAACGGTCACGGTGACGCGATGGGCGGCGCGGTGCTCGGCCGCTCCGACCTGATCGGCCGCATCAAGGAGCAGGCGATGGTCGACGTCGGCGGCGTGATCTCACCGTTCAACGCGTGGCTGATCGCCCGTGGTGCCATCACCCTGCCGCTGCGGCTCGCCCAGCACCAGCGCACCGCCGAACGCGTCGCCACCTTCCTCGACGGGGATCCGCGTGTCGCCTTCGTGCGCTACCCCGGCCTCGCCTCCCATCCCGAGCACGACTTGGCGGTTCACCAGTTCGGCGGACGCGGGTTCGGCGCGATGATGGCGTTCGCCGTGCGCGGGGACTCGGCGACCCAGAACCGTTTCGTCGGGGCGCTGCAGGTGATCACGTCGGCGGTGTCGCTCGGCCACGACGAGTCGCTGATCGTCCACGTCGGACCCGACGGCCCGCGGGTGGCGGCATATCCGGAACCGTTCCGGCAGTGGGGCCATCTCCGTTTCTCCGTCGGCCTGGAGGACGCCGATGACCTGATCGCCGACATCTCCCGGGCTCTCGACGCAACGTTCCCGGACGGCGACTGAGCGCGCGTATCGTTCGAAACGTCGGCGCTCACCGCCGACGGGAGGCGGCGAGGATGTCAGGCAACCAGGTAACCGGCGCGGTCGATCGCGCCACCGACAGTCCGTGGTTCCAGCGCGGGGCACGCGCCGGGCACGCCGTCAGCGGACTCGTCCACCTGCTCATCGCGTACATCGTCGTTCGGCTCGCCTTCGGCGAGGGCGGAAACGCCGACCAGTCCGGGGCCCTGGGCATCTTCGCCGGGAACACCGGGGGCCGCATCGTGCTCTGGATCGCGGCCGTCGCCTTCGTGGCACTCGCCCTGTGGCGAGTCGCCGAGGCCATCGTCGGCCCGCACGCCACCGAACCCGGCCGGGACAACGACGGCGCAGAGGACTGGCTCGACCGCGGTAAGGCATTGTCGCTGGCCGTCGTCTACGCCGGATTCGCCTGGACGGCAGTGCGATTCGCGATGGGCAGCGGCCAGTCGAGTGGCCAGCAGAATACCGGACTCACCGCTCGTCTGATGGAATCCGGTGCCGGCAAGTTCGTCGTGGTGGTCGCCGGCCTGATCATCATCGGCGTCGGTGTCTACCACGTGTACAAGGGTGCGAGCCGGAACTTCCTCGACGACCTCAAGACCCACGACCGCGCGGCGACCATCGCCGGGGTGGTCGGTTACTGCGGCAAGGGCCTCGTGCTCGTCGGCACCGGCATCCTGGTTCTCGTCGCGGTGGCCACCTCGGACCCGTCGAAGGCGAGCGGGATCGACGGCACGGTCAAGTCCCTGGCCGCCCTCCCCGCGGGGCAGGTGCTGATGATCCTGGCCGCGATAGGTATCGCCGGCTACGGCGTGTATTGCTACTGGCTCACCCGGTACGCACGGATGTGACCGCCGGTCCTCAGTCCGCCTCGTAGAGGATTCCGCGTCCGATGGCCTCCCGGACCACCGGCAGTGCGGCGGTGGCCAACGCCTCGGCGTCGACGCCGTGAAAGTCGGCGAGCAACTCGATCAAGGTCTGCAGGGGAACCTGTCCGCGACATCCGGCGAGTAATGCGCGGGACACCTCGTCGACGCCGAGGACCGCGCCCGGACCTCCGGGGCGGCGCACGGCGGCACCGACCTGTTGCCAGCCGTCCTCGCCGGGTAGCGAATGTTCTTCGAGCATCACCGGCGCGACCGAGAGCCGCTTGTCCAGCAGCTCCGCGTCGGAGGTCTCGCGTAGGTACCGGCGGCGGGCCAGGAAGGCCTGCGCCTCGGGACCGGTGACCTCTTCGCCCGCTCCGGTGATCTCTTCGATGACGACGTCGGGCTCCCGGTCCTCCCCCGCCTCCGGCGCGCGAACGGTGATGGAGCCCATGCCGATCGCGACGATGTCGTTGTCGTCGAACCACTCCAGCCACTGCTCCCCGCGCCGGGCAGCGGCAGCCTCGTCCTCGCCGGCATCGGAGAGCCACAGCGACACATAGCTGATCGGATCAGCCGCCTCCCGCTGGACGACCCAGGCGTCGAGACCCGTCCCGTCCAGCCAGCCGCCCACCCGGTCACGCCAGTCCGCACCGTCGGTGATGATCCAGTTGGCCAGGATCTGGGCGGTGCCGCCCGGGTTCAGGTGAGCAGGCAACTCGCGGATGAGCTGCTCGCACAGCGCATCTCCGACGACACCCGAGTCACGATAGATGTAGTCCTGGCTGCCGGTCCCGACGACGAACGGCGGGTTGGACACGATGAGGTCGAAGCGCTCCCCCGTCACGGGCTCGAACATGCTGCCCGCCCGCAGATCCCACGACATCCCGTTCAGGCGCGCGGTCGCCCGGGCCAGCGCCAGTGCCCGCTCGTTGGTGTCGGTGGCGACGATCTCGTCGCAGTGCGAGTTCAGGTGCAGCGCCTGGATGCCCACCCCGTGCCGATGTCGAGGGCGCGTCGTGCTGGTTCACGAATGATCGCGCGTGCGAGAGACATCGAGGCCCCACCGATTCCGAGTACGTGGTCGCGGGCGACGGGACCCGATCGCATGGCGGCGTCCTGGTCGGCGACGACGAGGAAGTCGTGGGTTTCGTCGGCGTGCGGACGGATGTCGAGGCTCGCGCGGATCGCTCCCTCGTCGATCCGGGTGAGTACTCCCTGGGCGACGAGTGCGTCGACGCCGGCTGTCGGAAACGCCTGCGCGACGAGGTTTTCGGGTTCGTCCGACCCGAGCAGGAAGAGCCTGATGAGGGTGGCGAGTCGCGACTCGCCCTCGTCGCCGTCGCGCTGTTCCTCCGCAGTCGCGGCCGACGCGGGCCACCACACGCCGCGCAGCAGGGCGGCGTGGACCTCGTCACCGAGGAGTTCGGTGACACCGTCGGTCGTATAGGCCGCGGCGCGGAGGTCGGCGCCCAGGGCGTCGACGACGGAATCGTCGGTCAGCGGATGAAGGGTGGAATGTGGCGCCGTCACGCACCTGAGGCTACTCACCGTGACTGGCCGGGATCGCTCCGTCCCTCGCGTCAGCAGTCGGACAGCACTCGGGACATCGCGTCCCGTTCCGCCGCAGTGACCCAGAGACCGTAGGCCTTCTTGACCTCGATCTGACGGCTGACGTAGGTGCATCGATACGCCTTGTTCGGAGGCAGCCAGGTGGCCGCATCGCCGGCGCCCTTGCGCTGGTTCACCGTTCCGTCGACCGCCTGCAGATTCCGCGGGTCGTTGGCGAACTCGAGACGGCGACGCGCATCCCACTGCGCCGCGCCCTTCTGCCAGGCGTCCGACAGCGCGACGACGTGGTCGATCTGAACGAGCGCCGACGTGTCCTGGCCGCGGGTGAACGGCAGGGTCGTGCCGGAGTAGGCGTCGACGAGGGTCCCCGACAGCACGCGACACCCGTCGGCGTGCAGGGTGACGTCGACGAGGTCACGGCGCAGGATGTCCTCCCGGGTCCGACACCCGTTGCGGCCGAACTCCACATCGACGGCGTCGTCCCAGGCCGAGCCGAACTCCGAGCGCGAGTATCCCGTCTTCGGCGCCCGACCCTTCACCGCCAGCGAGTCCAGATCGGCGTGGGCCCGGTTCACCGGCGCCGGCGTCGACGACGGCGTCGAGAACGGAAGCGACGGAACCGAAGCCGCACCCGGGGCGGGCGCTGTCTCCGGAGCCGATTCCGATTGGAGCAGACCGAGTGCACCGAGCACGGCAAGCAGAACGACCACTCCGATTCCCGGCAGCACCGCCCGACGTCTCACCCCGGCATCGTTGCACGCGTCCCCGACACCGAGCCGACGTGCCCGGTGACTGGCGAACCTCGCTTCGACCTGCAGACGTCGGCCGAAGTCTGCAGGTCGAAGCGAGGTTCGCCGGTGGTGGCTCGCGGGTCGTCGGCGTTTCCGGAGCCGAGGCGCCGACACCTAACGATTTCGGAACGACAATCCCGGGGTGGCAACGATTCGGTCCCATTCGGGATGACAACCCTCCGGTTCAGTATGATCACCCCTACGACCGGGTCAAACGTGCCACTTGGGTGCGTCCGGCCGCCCGGAGATCACACTCCCTGACCGGAAGGACGGCAACGCCATGAGCGCACCGGAGAGCAGCGCCGATCGCGAGATCGACGCGGTGGACACGGAGAACGACGCCGTAGATGCCGATCTGCGGGCCGCCGACGAGGACGCGACGGTCGAGGTCGACGCCCTGGAGGACGAGGACGCCGCCGTCGAGATCTCCCCCGACGAGGTCGTCGCCACAGAGGACTCCGCCGAGGAGCCCGCTGTAGAAGACTCCGCCGAGGATGTCGCTGCCGAAGACGTTGCGGTCGAGGAAACCGCCGCCGTCGACGATGCGGCCCCGGTCGAAGAAGCCCCGCTTGACGAGGAAACTCTCGACAAGCCCATAGAGGCCGACACCCACGGAGAACTCGCCGACGCCGCGGACCTCGAAGGTCTGCACGTGTCGTCGCGGGTTCGTGTCACTCTCGAGGACGGCACCACGCGTGAGGGGAGATCGTCGACGACTTCGCCGACCTCGCTCCCGGCGACCAGACCGTCGAGGCACGGATTGACGAGGATCACATCGCCCGCTTGCGGCGCTGGGCGATCTCGACCGACGATCACGACATCGTCTTCGCCGACGACGATGCCGTCGAGCTCCTGAGCGTTTCGTAGAACAAGTTGTGCGCCACTTGCGCACAATTTCCACGAGATCCGGTGCGCGAGGGGGGACTTGAACCCCCACGTCCGTAGACACTGGAACCTAAATCCAGCGCGTCTGCCAATTCCGCCACTCGCGCTCGGTGCGTTCCCGACGTGGAACCGGGCTCCGCACTGTAACCGCGACCACCCTACCGGCCGCGTTTTGATCATCGCAGGCCAGGTACCTTGAAAGGTATGTCCTCGTCCCCCCGTCGCACACATCGGCCGGCGCTCGTGGTGCTGACCGTGGTCGCCGCGGTGGCGTGCCTGGTCCTCGCCTGGTGGCAGTGGTCGCGCTTCGAGTCGGCCTCCGGCAGCGGCCAGAACCTCGGCTACGCGCTGCAGTGGCCGGCCTTCGCGGTCGCGGTCATCTACGCCTACCGACGCTTCGTCGTCCTCGAGAGCGACCCGGAGGAGGCACGCAAGGCCGCCGCGGACGCCCGCGCCGCGGCCGAGATCCCCGAGGGCATCCTCCCCGAGCGCCCGACGACGCCGAGCGCGGCGTCGTTGATCAACGATCACGACCCGGTCAAGGACGCGGCGCTCATCGAATACAACCGCTACCTGGCCGAGCTCAGATCGGCAGACACCCCCGACGCCCCGTCATCGAAAGGCCCGCAGTGACCGAGACCGCATCCACCGCTTCTGCTCCCACCGCACCGGTGGAGAAGGTCCGCGGGGCCCTGTTGAGGTACCGCGTCCTGGCCTGGATCACCGGTATCTGGCTGCTACTGCTCGTCGCCGAGCTGATCCTGGCGTACGGATTCGACAACAAGGCGCTCGACTTCGTGCCGATCGTCCACGGCTGGGTCTACTTCGTCTACCTGATCATGGCGGTCGACCTGGCGATCAAGGTGCGCTGGCCCGCGAGCAAGACGATCATCACCGCGATCGCCGGCACCATTCCGTTCCTGTCCTTCTGGTTCGAGCACAAGCGCACCCAGGAAGTGAAGGCGCAGTTCAACCTCTAGCGGCGAGCTCCCGCAGCGCCGGCACCAGTTGCGCCAGCGCCTTGCCGCGGTGGCTCAGCGAATCCTTCTCCTCCGGCGTGAGTTCGGCCGACGACCGGCCGGCCGCGAGCTCGTCGTCGGGCGCGAACAGCGGGTCGTAGCCGAAGCCGTTCGGTCCGCGCTCGGCGCGCAGCACCCGTCCGCGCCACTCCCCGCGCACGACCGTCTCGGTCCCGTCCGGCAGCACCAACGCGCACGCCGACACGAATGCCGCGCCGCGTCGTTCGTCGGGGGTGTCCGACAGCTGCGCCAGCAACAGCGTGTTGTTGGCCGGATCGTCGCCGTGAGCACCCGACCAGCGCGCCGACAGCACCCCGGGCATCCCGTTCAGTGCGTCCACCGAGATCCCGGAATCATCCGCGAGACAGGGCAATCCGGTGGCGCGTGCACCCGAGCGCGCCTTGATCAGCGCGTTCTCCTCGAAGGTCGCGCCGTCCTCGGGCTCCTCCGGGTACTCGGGCACGGCGTCGAGGCCGAGGATCTCCAGGCCGGTGATCCCGGCGGCGTCGACGACACGCTGCAGCTCGGCGAGCTTCTTGCGATTGCGGCTCGCGAGCAGGACCTTCGACATCAGGCGTTGCCCGGCAGCTGACCCGGGTACGGCTCGGCGAGCACGGCGCGCTGCGCCTCGAACAGCTTCTGGGTACCGATCGCAGCGACGTCGAGGAGCGCGTCGAGGGTCGACCGTGCGAAGGTCGCGCCCTCGCCGGTGCCCTGCACCTCGACGAGGGTGCCGGCGTCGGTGGCGACGACGTTCATGTCGACCTCAGCCCGCGAGTCCTCTTCGTACGGAAGGTCGAGACGCACCCGGCCGTCGACGACGCCCACGCTCACCGCGGCGATCGCGCACGAAAGCGGTTGCGGGTCGGCCAGTTTGCCGGCGGCACGCAGGTAGGTCACCGCGTCGGCGAGCGCCACGTAGGCGCCGGTGATCGCGGCGGTGCGGGTGCCGCCGTCGGCCTGCAGGACGTCGCAGTCGAGCGCGATGGTGTTCTCCCCCAGGGCGGCGAGGTCGATGCAGGCGCGCAGCGACCGGCCGACGAGCCGGCTGATCTCGTGGGTTCGGCCACCGATCTTGCCCTTGACCGATTCGCGCTTGTTCCGCTCGTGCGTCGCGGCAGGGAGCATCGAGTACTCGGCGGTGAGCCAGCCCAGGCCCGAACCACGACGCCACGGCGGGACGCCCTCGGTGACACTCGCGGTGCACATCACGCGGGTCTGTCCGAACTCCACCAGCACCGATCCCGCGGGGTGGCTGGTGAAGCCACGGGTGAAGGAGATGGGACGCAGTTCGTCGTCGGCTCGGCCGTCAGCTCGTGTGGTCACGGCTCCAACTGTAACGACCGTGGTCGGACGGCATGTGACCCGCTCGACCCCGGCCCGCTAGGCGAGATCGATGACCTGTCCCTGACGTACGAGATCGACCGGCCCCGAGAACGTGCTGCGTGCCTCGGCGAGGATCTCCGCCGAATCGGTCCACGGCGCGACGTGGGTGATCGCGAGCGCACGCACGTTGGCCTTGGTCGCGGCCTCCCCCGCCTCGATACCGGACATGTGCAGGTCCGGCGGACGTTCCGACGGGGCGTGGGTCCACGACGCCTCGCACAGGAACAGGTCCGCGTCGGCGGCGAGATCGATGAGTTCGTCGCAGGGGGCGGTGTCGCCGCTGTAGGCGATGACCTGCCCTTGCGGGCCGGTGATGCGCAGCCCGTACGTCTGCGGTGGATGGTTGACCTTCACCGACTTGATCCGCATGCCGCCGAGGGTGACCTCGACCCCGTCCCGCCATTCGTGGACGTCGAAGGTGTCGGAGATGTCGTCGACCTGGCCCGGGAATTCAGACGACCCGTGGCCGATCCGCAGCGCCGTTCCCGGGGGTCCGTAGAGCGGGGCGCGTTCCGTCGCCGACGAGGGCGCATACCGGCGCCACACCAACATCGCGGGCAGATCCAGGCAGTGATCGGCATGGAGATGACTGAGAACCACCGAGACCCCGCAGGGATCGGTGACCCGTTGCAGTTCTCCGAAGACACCCGGTCCGCAATCCACCAGCACCGGCTGTTCGCCGGGGACAGAGAGCAGGTAGCCGGAGCATGCCGCCCCCGGTCCGCCCACACTGCCCGAACATCCGAGGACCGTGAGACGCATAAGCCCTACTGTGCCATGCCCGCGCGAGTCGCTGCCGGGTTACCGGGTCACAAGTGGGCCGCGAAGATTGCCCGAGTCGGCTAAAGGTGCTGCACAGCACCGACGACGGGCCCGAGGAACCGTCTCGAGAGCTTGGCGAACATCTCCGGGTCGCCGGTCGCCTGGAAGACGCGCGACGCCTCCCGACCGGTGTGCGGGTGCAGCAGGTCCTTCTCGGTGAGGACGCGATAGAGGTCCTTGGCCGTCTCCTCCGCGCTGGACACGAGCGTCACCTCGTCGCCCATCGCGAGCTGCAGGACGCCGGTCAGCAACGGGTAGTGCGTGCAGCCGAGCACGACTGTGTCGACGCCGGCCTGCTGCAGTGGTTCGAGGTACCCCTGTGCCAGACCGAGGATCTGGCGGCCGCTGGTGATCCCGCGTTCGACGAAGTCGACGAAGCGCGGGCACGGTACTGCGGTGATCACCGCGTCGCGGGCCGCGGCGAACGAATCCTCGTATGCGCGTGAGGAGATGGTGGCCTCGGTGCCGAGCACGCCGATCCGGCCGTTCTTGGTGGCGACCACCGCTCGACGCACCGCGGGGAGCACGACCTCGACCACCGGGATCGGCGCGTAGCGTTCCCGGGCGTCACGCAGGCAGGCGGCGGACGCGGTGTTGCAGGCGATGACGATCGCCTTGACGCCGCGCTCGGCCAGGTCGTCGCCGATCGCCAGCGCGTGCTTGCGGATCTCGGGGATCGTCAGCGGACCGTACGGGCCGTTCGCGGTGTCGCCGATGTAGACGATGTCCTCGTCGGGCAGCAGGTCCATGATGGCGCGCGCCACGGTCAGTCCGCCGACGCCGGAGTCGAAGATCCCGATGGGTGCCTCGGGATCGGAGGTCCAGACGGGCACGTTGGGTTGCGCGGCTATGACGCCACCCCCGGGGTCGCGGTGCGCTGCTTGCGTTTGCGGTCGCCCGAGGCGAGGAACCAGGCGGCCAGCACGCCGGCGATCGCGCCGAACAGATGCGCCTGCCAGGAGACCACGGGATTGCTCGGCAGCACGCCCCAGAGGATCGAACCGTAGATCAGGAAGAGCACGACGCCGCCGAGGATCTGCCACAGGTCGCGGTTGAACAGACCACGCACGATGAGAAAGGTGAGCCAGCCGAAGATGATGCCCGACGCGCCGACCGTGATCGAGTAGGGCGCGGCGAACAACCACACCCCTACCCCGGAGATCACCCAGATGATGCCGGTGACGATGAGGAACCGCTGCGTCATCAGCACCAGGAAGCAGAGCACCGCCCCGGGCATGAGGTTGGCGAACAGGTGTTCCCAGTCGGCGTGCAGCATCGGCGCCCAGAGGATGCCGTCGAGTCCGTCGACCTGGCGGGGTTCGATGCCGTTCTGGTCGAGGTCATATCGGGTGGCCGCGTCGATCAGTTCGACGACGAACAGCGCCGCGATGATGCACACGGTGGTGATCAGCGAACGCAGCCAGAGCGGGCGCGAGCGCCGCGGCTGTTCCTGCCCGACCGGTGGGGTGTACGACGTCATGGCCAGTTTCTCTTCGGGTCTCGACTCTTCTCAGGTGACGTTCGGGCACTGCCGGTCACGCCCAGAGCTGACCTTCGAGTGCCTGCTCCGCGTCGTCCAGGCTACCTTCGTAGACCCCGGTCGAGAGATACTTCCACCCCGCGTCGGGAACCACGAAGCCGATGTCGGCACGGATGCCGTCCTTCATCGCCCGGCGCCCGATGCCGCGTGCGGCCTGCAGGATCGCGCCGGTGGAGATGCCCGCGAAGATGCCTTCGAGGTCGATCAGCTCGCGCACGCGGGCGACCGCGTCGACGCCGGTCACCGAGAACCGGCGGGTGAGCACCGAGTCGTCGTAGAGCTCCGGGATGAAGCCCTCGTCGATGTTGCGCAGGCCGTACACCTCGTCGCCGTAGCGGGGTTCGGCCGCGACGATCTCGATCTCGGGATTGCGTTCGCGCAGAAAACGTCCGACGCCCATGAGCGTCCCAGTGGTGCCCAGGCCCGCGACGAAGTGGGTGATCTCCGGCAGGTCGGCGTAGAGCTCCGGGCCGGTGCCCTCGTAGTGGGCGGCGACATTGGCGGCGTTGCCGTACTGGTAGAGCATCACCCAGTCGGGGTTCTCCGACGCCAGCTTCTTGGCCACGGCCACCGCGGTGTTCGACCCGCCCGCGGCCGGCGAGGAGATCACCTTCGCGCCGAACATCCGCAGCAGCGACCGGCGCTCCTCGGAGGTGTTCTCGGGCATCACGCAGATCAGTTGGTAGCCCTTGAGTTTCGCGGCCATCGCCAGCGAGATCCCGGTGTTGCCGCTGGTGGGTTCGAGGATCGTCGAACCCACGTGCAGGAGCCCGTCGCGTTCGGCCTGCTCGATCATGCGCAGCGCCGGACGGTCCTTGATGGAGCCCGTCGGGTTGCGGTCCTCGAGCTTGGCCCAGAGCCGCACGTGCGGTCCGTCGGCCGAGTCGTCCCAGCGCGGGGAGAGCCTCTGCAGCCCGATCAGCGGGGTGTGGCCGACCGAGTCGATGAGTGAGTCGTAGCGCGCCACGCTCAGCAGCCGCCGGCGACCGCGGGCAGGATGGTCACCTCGTCACCGTCGTCGATGGAGGTGTCGAGACCGCCGGAGAACCGGACGTCCTCGTCGTTGACGTAGACGTTGACGAACCGGTGCAGCTTTGCGGTGCCCTTCTCATCGGGTGCGACCAGGCGCTCCTTGAGTCCGGGGTTGCCTGACTCCAGGTCGTCGATCAGCGCGGCGAGCGTCGCACCGGAACCCTCGACGCGCTTGGCGCCGCCGGTGTGGGTCCGCAGGATCGTCGGGATGGACACGGTGACGGGCATATTCAGCTCCTGATCTCGATCTCTTCTTCGGTGACCGTGCCGTCGACGATGCGATAGCTACGGATCTCGACGGTCTCCGGGTCCCGGGTGGACACCAGCACATAGTGGGCGCCGGGCTCACCGGCGTAGGAGATGTCGGTGCGGCTCGGGTAGGCCTCGGTCGCGGTGTGCGAGTGGTAGATCACCACCGGCTCCTCGTCGCGACGATCCATCTCGCGCCACACGGACAGCTGCTCGGCGGAGTCGAATCGGTAGAACGTGGGCGACCGTTCGGCGTTGACCATCGGGATGAACCGCTGCGGGTCGTCGGAACCCTCCGGCCCGGCGATCACGCCGCACGCCTCGTCCGGATGATCGGCGCGGGCGTGCGCGACCATCGC
This sequence comes from Gordonia sp. CNJ-863, assembly GCF_001942325.1. Classification (NCBI taxonomy): domain Bacteria; kingdom Bacillati; phylum Actinomycetota; class Actinomycetes; order Mycobacteriales; family Gordoniaceae; genus Gordonia; species Gordonia sp. CNJ-863. The sequence continues at coordinate 20,694 of NZ_MKKG01000018.1, read as the reverse complement.
GTCGACGAGTTCCTGATCGATCTCGAGCATCGGTGTCCCGTTCTCCTTCGCAGACGCGGGGCCCGTTACGGGCACGTCGGTTCGGCGACCGGTCGTCGCACTTGTCTGATGGGAACGCCGGCCCGTGAACGCCTATTCCGAAACCGGTTATGACCGGCGTCACCGGCGGGTGACCGGTACGAGCAGGTCAGGCGAAAGCCGACGGTGCGGCGTCGGCGTACGTGGGGATCGAGGCCACCGACTCGGCGGCCAGCACGGCGTCGACGATCGCCCGCTGGACGACGTCGGCCGCACATCGGGAGACCTCGGCGATGATCGCCGCGTCCGCGTGCATGCCGGGCGGCGAGGCGGTCGCCGGATCGGTCGACTCCGGCCGGACCGCCCCGGTGGAGACAGCGAAGATGGTGTCGCCGTCGAGCGGCGAGTGGGCCGGGCGGATGGCGCGACCCAGGCCGTCGTGACCGGCCATGGCGATCCGGCGGGTCATCGCCGCATCGAGTGCGGCATCGGTGGCGACGACCCCGATCGTGGTGTTCAGAACGGTGTGTTTCTCCGCGAGTTCGGCCAGGTGCGCGATGTCGGCGGCCTCGGGACGCGTCAGGCCCAGTTCGGCGAGCTCGCTCTCGCCGAGGTCCCACGGCAGCCCGGTGGTCGGGTCGATGACGGCGCCGACCGGGTTGGCGACCATCAGCGCACCGACCGTGACACCGGCCGCCGGACCCGTCTCGATCGTCACCGAGGCGGTGCCCACGCCGCCTTTCAGCGCACCGGCCCGGGCACCGGCTCCCGCTCCCACACTGCCGACCGCGAAGTCGGTCCCGGCCACGCGGACCGCCTCGGCACCGAAGTCGGCGTCGGGCCGGTGATCCCACGCGCCGACCGGCAGATCGAAGATCACCGCCGCCGGCACGATGGGCACCACGTGCCCCCTGGTGTCCAGGGGCAGGCCGACCCCCTCGGCCTCGAGCGCGCGCATCGCACCGTCGGCCGTCGCGAGGCCGTAGGCGCTGCCGCCGCTGAGCACGATGGCATGCGCGGTCTGCACGGTGTTCGACGGATCGAGGAGATCGGTCTCCCGGGTGCCCGGGCCTCCGCCGCGCACGTCGACCGCCGCGATCGCGCCCGGCCCCGAGATCCGGACCACCGTCGTACCGGTGGCCCAGCCGTGGCCGTCGGGCGTCTCAGCGGTGCCGGAGACCTCGGCGTCGGCGTCGACGCGGTGACTGTGCCCGACAGTGATCCCGACGACGTCGGTGATGCGGTCACCCGGGCGGGCGGGTCGTCCGATGGTCGTCACGTGCACCTCTGCTCTCGTCGATCCCCGACCGGAACTCCGAACTCGGACAAAACTCCCGAAAGGAGCTGCGTCAACGAGGATCGTAGGTCACATCACCGCTTCCACGAGCAGATCCTGCATCACGGTCAGCCAGTGATAGACGTCGAGATGCGCGGCGTGCGGATGGTCGGGCGGCAGCCGATCCGGGGTGTCCTCCGAGATGCCGAGCATCGCCCCGAGCGCGAGACGGACGTCGTTGAGGGCGGTCAGCCATGCGGTCGCCTCGTCGACGGTGAGCGCGAGGTCGCCGCCCCCGTCCGGCAGGGTGTCGAGAAGTGTGTGGGCCGCAGCGAGTTTGGCGTCGATGATCTTCGGCTCGTTGACGCTGCGCAGCGCGGAGTTGAGTCGGCCGTTGACCACCTCCGCGGAAAGTTCCTCGTCCTGATCCGGCCGATGGAAATCCGGCAGCAGGCGGCCGAGGGTGGCGTCGTCCGGCGCGTCGGAGTGGCCGATGCGGATGCCGGTGACCTCCGACAGCGCGTCGCTCGGCGCGGTGTCGGCGCGTTCGGCGAGGAGCTCACACATCGAGGAGACCAGCGACGCGAGCAACTCGGCCTCGTGCGAGTCGAGCTGGGAGGTGATCCGGATCGACTCGCCGCGGCCCTTGCGTTTCCAGGTGCGCACGCCTCAGTGTCTCCCCACCGTCGACGACGGTCCGGTCCCCGGCCGCAGCATCTCTGTCCCGGTCATGAATCGCGCTGCATGGTGGCCCACAGGCCGGCCGCGTGCAGTTTGCGCACGTCTGCCTCGACCTTGTCCCGATCGCCGCTGGAGACCACGGCCTTGCCCTCGGTGTGCACCTGCATCATGAGCTGATTGGCATGCGACTCCGAGTAGCCGAAGATCTTCTGGAAGACGAAGGTCACGTACCGCATCAGATTGACGGGGTCGTCCCACACGACGGTCATCCAGGGTTTGTCGAGATCCGCCGCGCCGTCGGCCACCGCGGGTTCGGCAACCGCGGTACCGCCGGGGGTAGCCTCGTGCGCACGAGTTTCGTCAGGCGCCATGAGGACAAGGGTAACGCGATAGTGAGCATCGACAACACTGCGCTGCTGACCGACCAGTACGAACTGACCATGGTCGCAGCGGCTCTCCGGCACCCGGTCGCGCACCGGCCGTGCGTGTTCGAGGTGTTCGCCCGCCGACTCCCCGACGGTCGTCGGTACGGCGTCGTCGCGGGTACCGGACGTGTCCTCGCCGAGCTCGCGGGGTTCCGTTTCGGCGACGAGGAGATCGCCGTCGTGGAGCAGTTCCTCGACGCCGAGACCGTCGCATGGCTGCGCGACTATCGCTTCGCCGGGGACATCGACGGCTACCGCGAGGGCGAGCTCTACTTCCCCGGTTCCCCGATCCTCACGGTTCGGGCACCGTTCGCCGAGGCGGTTCTCCTCGAGACGTTGATCCTGTCGATCCTCAACCACGACAGCGCCATCGCCTCGGCCGCCGCCCGGATGGTCAGCGCGGCCGGTTCCCGCCCGATCATCGAGATGGGCTCCCGACGCACCCACGAGCGGGCCGCCGTCGCGTGTGCCCGCGCCGCCTACCTCGCCGGTGTCGCCGCGACGTCGAACCTCGAGGCGAATCGTCGTTTCGGCGTGCCCAGCGCGGGCACCGCCGCCCATGCCTTCACCCTCGGTTTCACCGGACCCGACGGCCCCGACGAGAAGGCGGCCTTCGCCGCGCAGATCGAGGCCCTCGGAGTCGGCACCACACTGCTCGTCGACACCTACGACATCACCCAGGGCGTCCGCAACGCGATCGAGGTCGCCGGCCCCGCACTCGGTGCGGTGCGCATCGACTCGGGGGATCTCGGTGTGCTCGCGCGTCAGGTGCGCACTCAGCTCGACGACCTCGGGGCGACGAACACCAAGATCGTGGTGTCCGGCGACCTCGACGAGTACGCGATCGCCTCGCTGCGCGCCGAGCCGGTGGACACCTACGGTGTCGGGACCTCGCTGGTCACCGGGAGCGGCGCACCGACCGCGGGTATGGTCTACAAGCTCGTCGAGGTGGACGGTCTGCCCGTCGCCAAGCGGTCGAGCCACAAGGAATCGCGCGGCGGCGCGAAGGCGGCCGTGCGGGCCGCGCGGGGCAGTGGGACGATCGTGGAGGAGATCGTCTACCGAGCCGACGGGCCGCGCCCTGATGCCGACGGTGGTCTCCACCTCCGGGATCTGCAGATCCCGCTGGTCCGCGGCGGGGAGCCGGTGGCATCCCTGCCATCGCTGACCGACGCGCGCGCCCACCTCGCGGCGGGGCTGGTGAGCCTGCCGTGGGAGGGCCTCGGCCTCTCTCACGGAGACCCAGCGGTGCCGACCCGCTACCAGCTCGGCTGACGAGCACATCCTTCGATCCGCCAGGGAGTACCTGATGAGCAGCGAACGCAACGACGGCACCAAGCCGGCCGACGCGTTGGTCGTCGTCGACGTCCAGAACGATTTCTGCGAGGGCGGCTCCCTCGCGGTCAACGGCGGTGCCGCGGTCGCCCGTGCGATCACCAAGATCCTCGGCGAGTACCGGACCGTCGTCGCGACACGCGATCACCACATCGATCCCGGCGCTCACTTCTCCGACGACCCCGACTACGTCGACACCTGGCCGCCGCATTGCGTGGTCGGCACCGACGGCGTCGCGTTCCATCCCGAATTCGATTACGCCGCAGCGCAAGAGGTCTTCTCCAAGGGCGAGTACGACGCCGCGTACTCGGGTTTCGAGGGCATCGCCGACGACGGGACCACGCTCGAGCAGTGGCTGCGCGATCACAAGATCTCGTCGATCGACATCGCGGGCCTGACCACCGATCACTGTGTCCTCGCCACCGCGCTCGACGCGGTGAAGGCGGGCTTCACGACCCGGGTGCTGCTCAACTTCACCGCGGGCGTCGGCGCGGAGACCACGTCCGACGCATTGTCGAGCATGCGTGAGGCCGGGGTCGAACTCGTGGGCGATCTGCTCTACGACGGCTCCTACGGCACGGGTTAGTCCCCGAGGGAACCGCAGAGCCCGCTGATCCGTCTGAAACTCACACACCCCATCTCGCACCATCTCGAACGAGGACCCCGGAACACCACATGCCGAACACTCCCCCGGTGACCGAACTGCTCGACACCGCGGTCTCCGCGCTCGGCGGTCGTCGACGTGACGGTCAGGTCGCCATGGCGTCCGCCGTCGCACACGCGATCGACACCGGCGAACATCTCGCCGTGCAGGCCGGCACCGGCACCGGAAAATCGCTGGCGTACCTCGTACCGGCGATCCGCCACGCGGTGGAGACCGGCCGGACCGTCGTGGTGTCGACGGCGACGATCGCACTGCAGCGGCAGCTGATCGAGCGCGATCTCCCCCGTCTCGCCGGCGCCCTCGCCAAGCCGATCGGCCGCAAGCCGACCTTCGCGATTCTCAAGGGTCGCGGTAACTATCTGTGCCTCAACAAGATCCATTCGGGTACCGCCGACGAGCCGGACACCGAGTTGTTCGATCCGTTCGAGCTGTCCCGCACCGGACGCGATGTCACCCGGTTGCGGGAGTGGAGCAGCGACACCGAGACCGGCGACCGCGACGACCTCGTTCCCGGTGTCGCCGACCGCGCCTGGCGACAGGTCAGCGTGTCCGCGCGCGAATGCCTCGGCGCCGCCAACTGTTCCTACGGCGAGGACTGTTTCGCCGAGCAGGCCCGCCGCCGGTCCGGCAAGGTCGACGTGGTGGTCACCAACCACGCGCTGCTGGCGATCAACGCGACGAGTCCCGCCAACGTGCTCCCCGAGCACGACGTCGTGATCATCGACGAGGCCCACGAGCTCGTCGATCGGATGACCTCGGTGGCCACCGACGAACTGTCCGCGTCGTCGATCGCGCTCGTCTCCCGGCGCGTCGGCAAGCTCGTCGACGAGGAGACCGCCGACGCGCTCCTCGGCGCCGGGGAGCAACTCGGCGAGCTGCTGGAAACCGCCCCGAAGACGCAGTGGAACCAGCTGCCTCCCGACGCGACCTCCGTGCTGGTGATGTTGCGTGACCGGTTGTGGCAGACCCGTACCGCGATCGGCCCGGTGCGCGCTCCCGGCGCAGGCGACGACGGCGCGGCCGCTGCCCGGTCGGCGGCCCTCACCTCGCTCGACGACATGCACGACACGGTCGTGCGCGTCCTCGGCGCCTTCGACGAACCCGACGAGTCCAAACGCCGGGACGTGGTGTGGGTCGGCCTCGACACCTCCCGGCGCGGTGCCGAACCCCGACCGGTGCTGCACATCGCACCGCTGTCGGTCGGGGGCCTGCTGCGGGCGTCGCTGTTCGCCAATTCGACGGTGATCCTCACCTCCGCGACCCTGACGATCGGTGGTTCGTTCGACGCCTTGGCCGCGACGTGGGGTCTGCCCGCGTCCGGACGCGGCACCGATCGTCCGGCCGCCGACGAACCGGGAACCGATGAACCAGGTCCCGACCCGGCGGCCTCGCGCAACATCACGGCCAGCGGCAAAGCGGTGCCCTCGGATTCGGGTTCGGCACGGTGGACGGGCTTGGACGCCGGCTCTCCGTTCGACTATCCGAAGTCGGCGATCCTCTACGTCGCTCGGCACCTTCCCCGGCCCGATCGGTCGGGTATAGCGCCGCGGACGATGGACGAGATCGCGAACCTCGTCGACGCCGCCGGCGGGCGCACCCTGGGACTCTTCTCGTCGATGCGCGCCGCGCGCGAGGCGGCCGAGGCCATCCGCGAACGGTGTGATCATCCGGTGTTGTGCCAGGGCGACGACACCACCTCGACGCTGGTCAAACGCTTTGCCGAAGACCCCGAGACGTGCCTGTTCGGCACGCTGTCGCTCTGGCAGGGCGTCGACGTACCCGGGCCTTCGCTGAGTCTGGTGCTCATCGACCGCATCCCGTTCCCCCGCCCCGACGACCCGCTGCTCACCGCGCGGCAACGCGCGGTCGACGCGCGGGGCGGCAACGGCTTCCTGTCCGTGGCCGCCAACCACGCGGCGCTGCTGCTCGCGCAGGGCGCCGGCCGATTGCTGCGTTCGGTCGACGACCGCGGCGTCGTCGCGGTGCTGGACTCCCGGCTGGCCACAGCCGGTTACGGGGGCTATCTGCTCGCCTCGCTGCCGCCGATGTGGCGGACCACCGACCCCGCGGTCGTCCGCTCTGCGCTCAGCCGGCTCACCGCGGCACCCCGTCCGGTGGGCTGATCGGCCCGCGAGGAGACACCCGACACGAGGACCGCGTACGACAAGACAATCGCGTACGCGGGGCACTAGGTTGGGTAGCGGTGATACCAACGCAGGCGAGACCGACAACGCACCCTGGCCAGTCGCGGGAGCTGACGAGAGGAGGCTTCGAGTGATCGGGCGCATGGGTATCGATGACATCGCACCCCTCGTCTCCGCAGGGCAGCAGCCCGCGAAAGCCGTTGTGGGAGAGTTTTTCCCGATCAGCACCACCGCATGGCGCGAAGGTCACGACGCGATCGGCGTCACCTTGCACATCGAGGCACCGCGACGCGGGGTCCTCGACATCCGCATGACGCCGGCGCCCGAACCGGACACGTTCAACGCGGCGTTCGTCCCCGACACGGTCGGGTTCTGGTCGTACCGCATCGAGGCCTGGAGCGACCCGTACACCACCTGGCGATCGGCGGTCATCAAGAAACTCGACGCCGGTCAGGGCGCCGCCGACCTGGCCAACGACCTCGAGACCGGCGCCCGAATCCTCGAGCGCGCCGCCGAGGGCATCGTCGACGAGAACCGTGAACTCCTGCTCGACGCGGTTCGTCTGCTCCGCGCCCGACGCCGCCGTGTCGAGAACCGGGTGAGTCTGGCGATCTCCGAGGAGGTCGTCGAACTGCTCCACGACAACCCGGTCCGCGAACTCGTCACCAAGAGCCGCACCTACCGCGTGTGGGTCGACCGCACCCGCGCCCTCTTCGGGTCCTGGTACGAGTTCTTTCCCCGGTCCACCGGCGGCTGGGACGGCGAGGGCAACCCGGTGCACGGCACCTTCCTCACCGCAGCCGAGGATCTGCCCCGCGTCGCCGGGATGGGATTCGACGTCGTCTACCTCCCGCCGATCCACCCCATCGGCGAGGTCAACCGCAAGGGACGCAACAACACGCTCGTCGCCGGGCCCGACGACGTCGGCTCGCCGTGGGCCATCGGGTCGAAGGACGGCGGCCACGACGCGATCCACCCGCAGCTGGGTTCCGAGGAGGACTTCGAGTACTTCGTCGGACGGGCGCGGGAGCTGGGTCTCGAAGTCGCCCTCGACCTCGCACTGCAGTGCGCACCCGACCATCCCTGGGCGACCGAACACCCCGACTGGTTCATCATCCAGCCCGACGGCACGATCGCCTACGCGGAGAACCCGCCGAAGAAGTACCAGGACATCTACCCGCTCAACTTCGACGACGACCGCAACGGCATCTACCGAGCCGTGCTGAAGGTGGTCCTGCACTGGGTCGGTCTGGGCGTCGACATCTTTCGCGTCGACAACCCGCACACCAAGCCCCCGAATTTCTGGGAGTGGCTGATCAGCGAGGTCAAGAAACGGAACCCGGACGTGCTGTTCCTGTCCGAGTCCTTCACCCGACCGGCACGTCTCTACGGTCTCGCCCGCCTCGGGTTCACCCAGTCCTACACGTACTTCACCTGGAAAACGGAGAAGTGGGAGCTCGAGCAGTTCGGTCGCGAGCTGGCCGAGCACGCCGACGAGGCGCGCCCCAACCTGTTCGTGAACACCCCGGACATCCTCCACGAGAGCCTGCAGCACGGCGGCCCGGGCATGTTCGCGTTGCGCGCCGCCCTGGCCGCGACCCTCGCCCCGACCTGGGGCGTCTACAGCGGTTACGAACTCTACGAACACGTGGCGGTCGCCGAGGGCAGCGAGGAGTACCTGGACTCCGAGAAGTACGAACTGCGCCCGCGCGACTACAAGGCGGCGACGAGCCGCGGCGAGTCTCTGGAACCGTGGATCACCTCGCTCAACGAGATCCGCCGCCGGCATCCCGCCCTGCAGCAGTTGCGGAACATCCACTTCCACCACGTCGACAACCCGTCGCTCATCGCGTACTCGAAGATCGATCCGGTGACCGGCGACCGTGTCGTGGTGGTCATCAACCTCAACCCGTACGCCGCTGAGGAATCGACCGTGTGGCTCGATCTCCCCGCACTCGGATTCGAGTGGTACGACCACTTCTCGGTCCGCGACGAGGTGTCCGGGGAGGAGTACTGGTGGGGGCAGGACAACTACGTCCGGCTCGAGCCGTGGCGCGCGGTCGCCCACATTCTGGCCCTGCCGCCACTCGACCCCGCTGCCGCAGCGCGACTCGCCTATCGAATCCAGTGAGGTGCCCGTGACCGATCTCGAGTCCCTCCCCGACCCGAAGGCGTCCGATCACGATCTGCGTCGGCTCGACGCGCTGACCCACCCCGAACCGCACGCGTTTCTCGGGGCGCACGACGCTCCGGGAAGTTCCACGATCCTGCGCACCCTGCGACCCGACGCGCTGTCGGTGTCCGCGGTCATCGGCGGCGTCGATCACCCGATGACCCGCCAGACCGACGACCTGTGGGTCGTCACCGTGCCGATCGCCGACCTGATGGACTACCGCTACCGGATCGTCTATCCCGACGGCTCGGGCGGCACCGCCGAGTTCGTCGTCGCCGACGGTTATCGCTTCCTGCCGAGCCTCGGCGACGTCGACATCCACCTGTTCAGCGAAGGCCGGCACGAGACGCTGTGGGAGGCACTCGGAGCCCGCGTCGTCTCGTACACGACGGCCGACGGCGAGGTCGCCGGCACCGCGTTCTCGGTCTGGGCGCCCAACGCGCACGGAGTGGCCGTCATCGGGGACTTCGACCACTGGACCGGCCGCGTGGCTCCCATGCGCAAGGTCGGGGTCAGCGGTGTCTGGGAGGTGTTCGTCCCCGACGTCGGCGACGGCGCGCACTACAAGTTCCGGGTGCACGGCGCCGACGGCGTGATCCGCGACAAGGCAGACCCGATGGCCTACCGGACCACACCCCCGCCGTCGACCGCGTCGGTCGTCACACAGTCGCGGTACGTCTGGTCCGACGACGCCTGGATCGCGCGACGGGAGGCCTCCTCGCCCGAGCGCGAGCCGATGAGCATCTACGAGGTCCACCTGGCGTCGTGGCGTCAGGGTCTGGGCTACCGCGAACTCGCCCACCAGCTCGCCGACTATGTCGTCGAGAAGGGCTTCACACACGTCGAGTTCCTGCCGGTGGCCGAACACCCCTTCGGCGGTTCCTGGGGCTACCAGGTGACGTCGTACTACGCGCCGACGGCCCGCTTCGGCACCCCCGACGACTTCCGGTACCTCGTCGACCATCTGCATTCGCGTGGCATCGCGGTGATCGTCGACTGGGTCCCCGCCCACTTCCCGAAGGACGAGTGGGCCCTGGCCCGCTTCGACGGCACGCCACTCTACGAGCACGCCGACCCGATGCGCGGCGAGCAACTCGACTGGGGCACCTACGTCTTCGACTTCGGACGCCACGAGGTCCGCAACTTCCTGGTCGCCAACGCGCTGTTCTGGTTCAGCGAGTTCCACATCGACGGGCTGCGCGTCGACGCCGTCGCGTCGATGCTGTACCTCGACTACTCACGTCCCGACGGACAGTGGCGACCCAACATCCACGGCGGCCGCGAGAACCTCGAGGCGGTGCAGTTCCTGCAGGAGACCAACGCCACGGTCCACAAGCACTTCCCCGGCGTCATCACCGTCGCCGAGGAGTCCACCGCCTGGCCGGGCGTCACCCGGATGACCGATCTCGGCGGTCTCGGTTTCAGCTTCAAATGGAACATGGGCTGGATGCACGACAGCCTCGACTACCTGTCTCGTGATCAGATCCACCGCAGCTTCCACCACCACGAGATCACCTTCTCGCTGATGTACGCTTGGAGCGAGAACTTCGTGTTGCCGCTCTCGCACGACGAGGTCGTCCACGGCAAGGGCACGCTCTGGACACGGATGCCCGGTGACTCCTTCACCAAGGCCGCCGGTGCGCGCGTCTACCTCGCGTACATGTGGTCGCATCCCGGCAAGCAGTTGCTGTTCATGGGCCAGGAGTTCGGCCAGACAGGCGAGTGGGCCGACAATCGCAGCCTCGACTGGCATCAGCTCGAGGGCTGGGAGGGTGAACTGCATTCCGGGATCTCGGCGCTGGTCACCGACCTGAACCGGATCTACCGGGCTTCCCCTGCCCTCCACACCCAGGACATCACGCCGCTCGGCTACGAGTGGATCGACGCCAACGACACCGCGAACAACGTGATCAGCTTCCTGCGGTTCGGGGAGGACGGATCGGTCGTCGCGTGCGTCTTCAACTTCTCCGGCTCGGATCGCGTCGACTACCAGGTCGGCCTGCCGCAGGGCGGGGTGTGGGAGGAGATCCTCAACACCGACGCCGACGCCTACAGCGGTGCCGGCCGCGGCAACCTGGGCGCGGTGACCGCCGACGGGCCGTCGTATCACGGGCGCCCCACCTCGGCGCGGGTCATGCTGCCGGCGAACTCCGCCATCTGGCTGGCTCCCCGCAGCCCGTAACCCCCCTCGATGCGCAAACCCAGCACCTCGGAGGTGCTGGGTTTGCCGAAAAGTGGAGATTCTGCGGATCAGTAGAGCGCGCTGGCCAGCTTCCGTCGAGCGGACACAACGAACGGTTCGGCCGGATCGAACAGCTCGAACAGCTCGAGCAGCCGGGTCCGGGCGCGGGTGCGTTCCTCGCCGTTGGTCACGCGGACCACGTCGATGATCCGATCGAAGGCCGCCTCGGGCTGCTGCGACAGCAGCAGGACGTCCGCGGCCGCGAGCTGGGCGTCGATGTCGCGCGGTGACGCGGTCTCGACGATGTTCGGGTCGTGCGCCTGCGCGCGCAGGATGAACTCGAGGTTCCGCGCCGCCGACACCGCCTCGACGTTCTCGGGTTCGGCTTCCGCAACGGCGCGGTACGCGGCCAGCGCTCCATCGAAGTCGCCGTCGTTGAGCTTCTCCTCGGCGGCGAGCATGCGCGGATCGGTCTGCTCCGTCTCGGGCGCCGCACCGGCAGGGGCGTCCGGCAGCGCGTCGCCGACCTGCGCGAAGATCTCATCGATCCACGCGGTGATCTCGGCCTCGGACCGGACGCCGTTGAACGCGGTGACGGGCTGTCCCTGCACGATCGCGACGACCATCGGGATCGACTGCACGCGGAAGGCCTGCGAGATACGGGGATTCGCGTCGACGTCGACCTTGGCGAGCACCCAGCGGCCACCGGACTCGGCGGCGAGACGCTCGAGGACCGGCGAGAGCTGCTTGCACGGCCCGCACCACTCGGCCCAGAGGTCGACGACGACGAGCTGCTGCATCGACCGGTTGAGGACCTCGGCCTCGAACGTCTCCTCGGTGACATCGATGACGCTCGCACCGGCCGGAGCCGGGGGCGGGGGCGGGGGCGGCGCGCCGGGCCCGGAAGCCTCGTCGGGTTGCGCCTGGGCGCGCTGGGTGGCCTGGGCCCGCTGCGCATGGGCGCGTTGGGCTTCGGCCCGCTCCTTGATCCCGCCGAGATCGACGGCACCGGTCATGGCCATGGCGGCGGCAGCCTGCTGACGGGCCGCCGCGGCGGCCTGCTGACGATTGGTTGGTCGCGTCACTCCTCTAGTGTGGCACGACCACACGGGCTCGTTGACCTAGGTTCGCCGAGCGCGGACACCGGTTGTTCGCGAGGGCGGACGACCCCGGCGAAGAACACGGCGAGCAACAGCGCGGCCAGTGCCGCGAGAAGTCCGATGTCGAGACTCGTTCGGCTGCTGATGAACCCGACGACGGCGGGACCGGCGAGCATGCCGAGATACCCGCAGCCGACGACGACCGAGATCGTCCGGCCACCCGCGGAGTCGGTGAGGTTGCCCGCGGCGGTGAAGATCTGCGGGATGAGGCCGGCGAGTCCCAGGCCGAAGACCGCCCACCCGGCGACCGCGAGTGCGGGTATCGGCGAGGCGATCGCGATCGCCATACCGGCCATGCCGACGAGCGCGCCGACCCTGAGCACGCGAACCGCACCCACCGCGGCGACCACCGGGTCGATGACGAATCTCGCGACCGTCATGGTCGCGCTGAAGGCACCGAAGGCGATCGCGCCGATCGCCTCGCTGGTCCCGTGGCTCTCGACGATGTGCAGGGCGCTCCAGTCGTAGGCGGTGCCCTCGGCGAGCATCAGTCCGAAGGCGACGACCGCCAGGAGCACGAGCCGGCGCCGGTCGATGCCGTGCCACCACGAGCCGGCGCCGATGTCAGACGATGTGTCCGGCGCCGGGCCCGCCGGCGCCTTGTCGTCTCCGGTGAGTTGGCGCGCGACCGCGGCGACGACCAGGAAGCCCGCGAAGGCCGCGCAGGCGACGGTCGGCACGACCCCGGCGTCGGCCCACAGCGTCGCCGCGACCACGCCGGACCCGACGAGGCTTCCCGCGGAGAAGAAGCCGTGGAAGGAGGACATGATCGGCCGGCGGTAGGCGCGCTCCACCGCGACGGCCTGGGCGTTCATCGACACATCGAGGCACCCGTTCGCGAAGCCGAAGGCCGCGAGGGCGGCGCCGAGGGTGAGAGTGTCGACGGCCAGCACCGGCGTGATGATGACAGCCGAGAGCAGCGATGCGGCGAAGACGGTGAGCGGCCGGGAACCCCAGCGGTCGATCAGCGGGCCGCACAGTTGCATGCCGACGAAGGCGGAACCACCCAGGAGGAGCAACAGGCCGCCGAGCTCGTCGTGTCCGACGTCGGTGCGGCCGCTGATGACCGGGATGTGCGCCACCCACATGGCGGCGAGGAAGCCGTTGAGAGCAAAGATCGTGGCGACCGCCCGCCGAGAGCGGCGAGGTTCGGTCGCGGGGTGCACCTGCACTCAGGAGCCCGAACCCAGGTGGCGTTCCACCCGCTCGACCTTGCCGGTCAGTTCGCCGGTGTGCCCGGGACGGATGTCGGCCTTGAGCACGAGTCCCACGCGTGGCGCATGGGCGGCGACGGCATCGGTGGCGGCCTTGACGACCGCTATCACCTCGTCCCAGTCGCCCTCGAGGTAGGTGAACATCGACGTGGTCTGATGCGGGAGCCCGGAGGCACGTACCACCTCGACGGCGGCCGCGACCGCCGCACTCATCCCGCCGTCGGCGTCGACGGCGGTTCCGCCCGAGGGCGTGAGGCTGAATGCGACGATCAGGGGACCACCTCCGGGATCAGGCGGTGGCCTGCTGCGGCGACTGTTCGGCCGACAACTCGGCGAGGTGGCCGTTGCGCTTGGCCCACCACTCGAAGACGATCGTGCCGAACGGCGGAACGCTCGACGCGAGCGCCAGCAGGGTGACGATCGGGATGCCGATGCGTCGCCCGCCGAGCGGGATCTCCCACTTCACGGAATTCCACTTGAGCTGGAACGCGGTGATCAGGGCGACGATCACGAAGATCACGAAGACGGCACCGTGGGTGGCGCCGGGAAGCGCGATGGCCTCGGGGTCGTCGTTGACGCGCTTGAGGATCATCCCGACGATCAGCCACGCCCAGGTGATCGCCTCCGCCACGGCGACGAGGCGGAAGCGCTTGGCGGGCGTGGTCAGGTCGAAGAAAGACAGCATGTTCACCATTCTGCCTGCCGGCGGAGACTTCTACGACAAAGTGTCGTAGAAGTCTCCTTCAGCGGGTGTGTCAGGCCTTCGGGACGCGGACGATCAGGGCATCGCCCTGGCCGCCGGCACCGCACAGCGCGGCCGCGCCGACGCCACCGCCACGGCGCTGCAGCTCGAGGGCGAGGTGCAGGGTGATTCGGGCGCCGGAGGTACCGATCGGGTGGCCGACGGCGATCGCTCCACCGTTGACGTTGATCTTGCCCTCGTCGACACCGAGCTGTTGCGCCGAGGCCAGGCCGACCGCGGCGAAGGCCTCGTTGATCTCGATGAGGTCGAGGTCGGCCGGGGCGATGCCCTCACGGGCGCAGGCCTTGGCGATCGCGTTGGCCGGCTGCGCCTGCAGGCTGGAGTCCGGACCTGCGACGACGCCGTGGGCGCCGATCTCGGCGAGCCAGGTCACGCCCAGCTCCTCCGCCTTGGCCTTGGACATCACGACGACCGCGGCCGCACCGTCGGAGATCTGGGAGGAGTTGCCCGCGGTGATGGTGCCGTCCTTGCGGAAGGCCGGACGCAGGCCCGAGAGCGACTCGGCGGTGGTGTTGGCGCGGATGCCCTCGTCCTCGGCGAACTGGATCGGGTCACCCTTGCGCTGCGGGATCGACACCGGCACGACCTCGTCGTCGAACACGCCGTTCTTCCACGCGGCGGCGGCGAGCTGATGACTGCGGGCGGCGAACTCGTCCTGCTGTTCGCGGGTGAAGCCGTCCTTGTCGTTGCCCTGCTCGGTCAGCGCACCCATCGGCTGATCGGTGAAGGCGTCGTGCAGACCGTCGAAGGCCATGTGGTCGACGAGCTCGGTGTTGCCGTACTTGAAGCCACCGCGGCTGTTGGGCAGCAGGTGCGGGGCCTGGGTCATCGACTCCTGGCCGCCGGCGACGACGACGTCGAACTCACCGGCGCGGATGAGCTGGTCGGCGAGCGCGATGGCGTCGATGCCCGAGAGGCACATCTTGTTGATGGTCAGGGTCGGACGTCCCAACCGATGCCGGCCTTGATCGCGGCCTGACGAGCCGGCATCTGACCTGCCCCCGCGGTCAGAACCTGGCCCATGATCACGTACTGGACCTCCGAAGCCGGGACACCGGACTTCTCGAGTGCGCCCTTGATGGCCACCGCACCCAGGTCGACGCCGCTGAAGTCCTTCAGCGAACCGAGGAGACGGCCGAAAGGCGTGCGTGCACCGGCGACGATGACCGTCGTGTTGTCAGCAGTCGAGGACATGGAAAGGAACCTCCGGGGGTGGGTCGTGCGGGGGGCTACCGAGCGCCCGCTCTGTGCGCTCTGACCCTCAACGCTACCGTTGTGACATGAGCACCTCTGCATCTGACCCCAGCACTTCTGCCGGCGCGACCGCCCTGATCTCCGACCTGGTCGTCGCGATCGACCACGTCGGTATCGCCGTTCCGGACCTGGACGCCGCCAAAGAGTGGTATGCGACACATCTCGGCTTCGAGACGCTCCATCAGGAGACCAATGCCGAGCAGGGTGTCGAGGAGGCCATGGTCGGCCCCGCCGGCGGTGGCGCCGTCATCCAGCTTCTCGCGCCACTGAACGAGGAGTCGACGATCGCGAAGTTCATCGGTCGCAACGGCCCCGGACTGCAGCAGCTCGCGGTACGCGTGACCGACGTCGACGCCGTCATGACCCGCCTCACCGAGGCCGGCGTCCGCGTCCTCTACCCCGCCGCGAAACGAGGCACCGCGAACTCGCGCATCAACTTCGTCCATCCCAAGGATGCGGGTGGCGTCCTCCTCGAACTCGTCGAGCCGGCCGCCGACGCCGCACACTGATCTCGGACCGCTCTGCCCGAACCGAAAACCGTTCGGGCGCTTGATAAAATCCCCTCCGTTCGCACCCGGCCGGCACTCCGGTGCGAACGCCGGTGCCGGCGCGTGGACACCCGAGTGGTCGCCCACGCGCCGCCGCCGGGGGCCTCGTCGCCGATAACGCCGACACCGCGGTCCTACGTCGCTCGACCGAGCTTCGACCTCCGAACGTCTCCGATACACTGGCCCGCATGCCAGGTCCCGCACGGCAATTGCCCTTCGCGATCGTGATGCGCGGTTACGACCGTGAGCAGGTCGCCGACCATCTTCAGCGACTCGACGCCGAGTTGCGGGTTCTCGCCGCCGATCGCGACGCCGCCACCGCCAACGCCCACGAGCTCGCCTCTCATCTCGAAGAGGCGCGCGACGAGATCGCCGAACTCCGGCGCGAGATCGACAAGCTCTCGGTGCCCCCCACCACCGCCCAGGGAATGAGCGAGCGCCTTTCCCGCATGCTCCAACTCGCGTCCGACGAGGCCTCGGAGATGCGTGCCGAGGCCTCGGCCGAAGCCGCCGAGACCCTCTCGATCGCACGCCAGGAAGCCGCCGACATGCGCTCCGACGCGTCCGCCGAGGCCGAGCGGATCCGGAGCGAGGCGCAGGCGGCGGCGAAGAAGCTGGTCGACGAGGCCTCGGCCCGCGCCCGCCAGGTCAAGGAGACCGCCGCGGCCAACGAGTCCGAGTCTGCACGCCTCATCGCCGAGCGCACCGCGGCAATGGCGGCCGAGCACACCAAGACGATGAAGGCAGCCAACGACGAGGCTCGTCGCATCGTCGAGAAGGCGAAGTCGGAGGTCGCCGAACTCGAGGCCGTCAGCGCCCGTGAACGCGCCGCCGAACGCGAACGTCACGATGCCGAACTCGCCGACCAGCGTGAGCGTGCCCTCGACGAGGCGAACCACATCCGGCAGACCGCGCTCGACATCGCCGGCGAACGCCTCAACCGATCGCGCGAGATGGCGCAAGCGGCCGACCGTGCGCGTCAGGAGATCGCGGCCAACCTGGGTCAGCTCCGCGACAAGCTCGCCGGACTGCCCGAGTTGCTGGCCCAGCCGGAGGACTCCGAGTACGCGGTGCTTTCCGACACCGACGATCTCGAGCTGCTCAATCGCAAGTTGTCGCCGGAGGCCCGCGCCAACGCCTGAGCGGCGTTCTACGGGTCAGGACTCTGCGTCCGGCTCAGAAGAGCCGGAACTCCGTGCTCTCCGCACCGCGCAGCGCTTCGTAATCCAGTACGACGCAACGGATTCCACGGTCTTCGGCGAGGGTCCGGGCCTGCGGCTTGATCTGCTGCGCGGCGAAGACGCCTGCCACCGGGGCCAGTGTGGTGTCGCGGTTGAGCAGTTCCAGGTAGCGCGTGAGCTGCTCGACTCCGTCGATCTCCCCGCGCCGTTTGATCTCCACGGCGACGGTGGCGCCCGTGGCGTCGCGGCAGAGCAGGTCGACCGGTCCGATCGCCGTCATGTACTCGCGGCGGATGAGGGTGTGGCCGGGCCCGAGGGTCTCCACGTGTTCGGCGAGCAGTTCCTGCAGGTGCGCCTCGACACCGTCCTTGACCAGACCTGGGTCGATACCGAGTTCATGCTGCGAGTCGTGCTCGATCGAGGCGATGGTGATGAGCAGTTCCTCGCCGGCCTTGTTGGTGACGACCCAGTAGGCCTCCGCCTCGGTGCCCTCGGGCACGGCGGCTTCGGTGAGCCAGCACGGCGGGCTCATCCAGTTCAGGGGCTTGTAGGCGCGGTCGTCGGCGTGGACGCTCACCGACCCGTCGGACTTGACCAGGAGCAGCCGCTTGGCCATGGGCAGATGGGCGGTCAGCCGCCCGACGTAATCGACCTGACACTCCGCGATGACGAGACGCACGAGCCCACCCTAGGGCATCGGCTGCACCGTTCTCACGCCCCCGCGCCGGGGGTCGTGTGATCCCTGAGGAGCGTCCGGACTCACTGGTCGTAGTAGTGCTTGAGCATGAACGTCTCCGCGTCGATGACGGCATCCTCCATCGTGGCGTGCACGTGCGGCAGCGCCGGATCGAAGCCCTTCAGGTCTGCCGGCGCGTCGAGATCGGGCGCGGTACCGTCGGCTCGATGGCGGATCACACTGGCCCGCACCACACCATCGGGATCGACGAGTGCTGCCCGGCGTCCACTGTCGTCGAGCAACCGCTTGATGCTGAGAACCATTGTCCGGGCGACCGCGTCGATGACACCGATACGCGATATCTCGACGATGACCACCGTGTAGTCGTCGAGGTCAACCTCGAGGCGTCGTTGCACGCTCTCGGCTCCGGCGAACGTCAGATCGCCCTGGAGCTCGTAGACACGGATCTTGTCGCGGCAGGTCCGGAGATAGCTGCGCTCACGTTCACTCCATTCGGCACTCACCGGGGTGTCGGCGAGGTCGTGGACCGCGCGGATCGTCACCCGACTCTCGCGGGTCACGTTGAACATGTGTAGCCCGAGGTCCTTCGACAGGTGCCGGCAGGTCTCGACGCCGCGAACGCTGTTGCCGTGTTCGTCGAGTCGCGGCGAGTACACGCCGATGCCCAGCTGTCCGGGGAGGACGGCGAGGATTCCGCCGCCGACGCCGCTCTTGGCCGGCAGTCCGACCGAGGTGACCCAGTCCCCCGCCCCGTCGTACATCCCGCAGGTGGTCATCACGCTGAGCAGACGCTGCGCGATCTCGGAGGAGAAGACCACGCGGCCCGTGCGTGGGTTCAGGCCGCCGTTGGCGATGGTCGCACCGATACCGGCCAGGTCGTCGGTCGTCACCCGGATCGAACACTGGCGGTAGTACAGGTCGATCGCGGCGTCCGGATCGGTGTCGAATGCGCCGAAGCTGTCGAGCATGTAGGCAATCGCACGGTTGCGCGATCCGGTCGCGGATTCGGAGGCGTACACCTCCTCGTCCATGGTGAGGCGCCGGCCCGCACAACCCGAATAGAACTCGACGATCTCGGCGAAGGCCGCGTCGACGTCGTCGCGACTCACGTCGCGCGAGGCGGGCAGGAGCATGGACGCCGCGAAGATGGCACCGGCGTTGATCATGGGGTTCTTCGGACGACGCCGGTCGTCGACGCTGATCTCGTTGAACGCCTCACCGGACGGTTCGACGCCGATCCTGGCGTCGACCGCGGCCACACCGTGCTTGCGCAGTGCCATCGCGTAGGTCAGCGGCTTGGACACGGACTGGATGGTGAAGGTCTCGGTGGAGTGCCCATGCGAGTACATGTATCCGTCATGGACGCACAGCGACAATCCGAAGCCCTCGGGATCGACGACGGCCAGTTCCGGGATGTAGTCGGCGACGTCGCCCGACCGGTCGCCCCGGACTTCGTCCATGATGTGGCGCAGGTAGCCGTCGACAAGGGATTCCATGGGGCAATCTAAGCGTGTCCAGCGGTGATCGGGTAGCCGACGCGGCGGGTGACGCGACGGAGCACACAACAGCCGTGGATTCGGCACAGACGTGACTAGGCTGGTGCCTGATTGTGTTCGCCCCGAGGAGACAGTTGGGAGCACTGATGAAGCTGCTCGTCGCATACATCGCCACTTCCGGGGGCGAGGACGCGGTGGCCCTGGGTGCGTGCCTGGCACGCACCTTCGACGCCGAGCTCGAGATCTGCATCGTCATCCCACCCGAGCCGGCCGGGGCCGACGACGCGGTGGAGAGACTCTCCGATGCCCTCGACAGCGCCGCTCGTCGCTGGCTCGACGAGGCGGCCGCCCGACTGCCCGACGACATCGAGACCACGACGACGATCGCCGAACACGCCAACCCCGCCGAGGGGCTGATCATCGAGGCCCGACGCACCGATTCCGACATCCTCGTCATCGGCGGAGCCGGCGGTGGCATCCGCGGCCGGCACACTCTGGGGACCGTCGTGAACGACATCCTGCACTCATCACCGATCCCGGTGGCCCTCGCGCCGCCCGGCTTCGCACATCTCGGCGCCGACGAGGTACGCGAGATCACGGTGACCATCGGCGACCGTCCGGGTGCGCCACTGTTGTTCGAAACCGCGATCCGCAGTGGCATCCGCGCACATCGGCCTATCCGGCTGGTGTCGATTCTCGCAATCGACGACATGCAGCCCTGGCGGAACGTCCCTGAGGACACCGCTGTCGAATCTGCCCGAGCACACGCCCAGCGGGCCCTTGATGAGGCGAGAACCCAACTGCCGGAGGACTTCCCGGTGACGTCGACGGTCGCACAGGGCTCCACCATCGAGGAAGCGGTGGAGTCACTCGAGTGGCACGACGGCGATCTGGTGATGGTCGGTTCGAGCCGGCTGGCCGCCCCGAACACGTTGTTCCTGGGGACCACCGCCGCGAAGATACTCCGAGCTGTTTCGGTCCCGATCATCGTGGTGCCGAAGAGCACCCACTGATTCTGCCGCCGGCACCGGGATGGTGTGGGAGTGGTACGGGTTGTCGGCGTAGTGTTTCTACCGCTGGTGGGCCGGGATAGGTGTGGAATGCATTGTGGCCTACACGATTACTCGTGTAGGGCCACAATGGGATGTTGTGTTCGGCGGTGTCCTACTCTCCCACACTGATTAAGGTGCAGTACCATTGGCGCTGGAGGCTTAGCTTCCGGGTTCGGAATGGGGCCGGGCGTTTCCCCTCCGCTATGGCCGCCGTAACTTTATGAAACAATCCACAACGGTTTGTTTGTTTGTTGTGTGTTGTCTCAGAAGATGCATAGTGGATGCGAACACACCAAAACCTGTTGTTTGGTGATGTTGTGGGTGTTGTTGGTAAGTCCTCGGCCGATTAGTACCAGTCACCTGAACACATTGCTGTGCGTACAGTTCTGGCCTATCAACCCCATGGTCTGTAGGGGGCCTTAACCCCGCAA
>NZ_MKKG01000017.1:0-71959 GCF_001942325.1 Gordonia sp. CNJ-863 | reverse complement strand
CGCAAAGAAAGCTGATGCCTGCTTCAAGATGGTGTTCGCCCGCCGCAACTCCCGGTTCTCCCGTTCCAGCTGCGCGATCCGCTCAGCCTCGCTGGTCGTGGTCCCCGGGCGGTCCCCGCCATCGATCTCGGCCTGCTTGACCCAGGTGCGAAGCGCCTCAGGGTGCACACCGAGTTGATCGCCGATCCGTTTGAGCGCCCCTGGTCGCGTGGCTGGGTCCTTGCGGGCCTCCACCGCCATCCGCGTCGCCCGGTCCTTCAGCTCAACGCTGTACTTCCGTGGTGCTGCCATGCTCTCCATCCTTCACAGATTCGAGAGCCTCCGACAAACCCGGGGCGTTTCACCAGCATCCGTGCTCGAATGCCACCGGCGTCCGGGTCGACGTACGGAACATGACCGTGGGGGAGTCCTTCAGCGTCGGCGATACGGTTCGCCAACTCGTTGAGCGGTGCGACGTGCGGCTCCCAGATTCGAGCCAGCTTGGCTCGCACGACCTTGGGGTCTGCGTTACGTCCGTTGAATGCCATAGTGTTTCGCGCTCACTGCGGTGCGTCGACAGATCACGAGGCGATCGCCGGGAAGACGACGACCGAGCCGTCCTTCTCTTGAAGGATCTCGATGGTCACCTCCGATTGGCGGGCGCTGAGCTGGACCGACTGGCCGAGATCGCGCAGCCGACGGGTCGTTTCCAGCAACTTGTCGACCTCGCCGGAGGAGAACACCACGTCCCGGATGCCGTGCGAGCGGTCCAGTTGCAGTGCCGACAAACGGAGTATCACAGCTTCAAGGCGCTGTTCGAGTGAGTCGACATCCCGCTTCTCGGCCTGCAACGTCGCGACGAACCGTTCAAACGGGTTGCCTTCGGAAAGCTGAGCGTGCTCGACGGCCTGCAGGATCATGACACGTTGCTTCATCGCAATGGCGAGCTGGGCGAGCTCGACGTGGACGTAGAACTCACCGTCGGCCTTCTCAATCGTTGGAATGAGCTTGGCAAGCTGAGTGAGTTCGACCTTGTCACCACTCAGGTTGCTGAGTTCCTTCTCCCACTTGGCAATCCGCGACTTTGCGCGCGAAAGTGCTTCTTCGATGGCGAACACCGTCGAGTCGAGTCCCAGGCTGGCGCCGATGCGTCCCTCGTCGAGAAGAACCGACGTCGCTTTGACGATCGCGCCGCGGCATGCCTCCAAGCTGTGCTGCTCTGCCTCGAGGTTATCGGCGATGAGTTTCTCGAGGAGTTCGGTGATCCGTTCCATGGTCTTCTGTCGCTGATGGTCGGCGTAGGCGCTGACGCCGACCGCGACAGCCATGAGAACGAGCGGCGCGGCGAGAGTCAGCGCGCCGGCACCAGCCACGGCTGCGCCCGCCGTCGTAGCGGAACCGGTAGCTGCTCCGGCAGCGGCTGCCTTGCCGGCGCTCACCGGAACGAAGGACGCCTGCGCGGCTATCTTGGACCCGTCTGACAGCGCACTGTGGATGCCATTTGTGGTATTAGACGACGCCATCGGTTTCACGATTCCGGAAGCGAACTGCGACGCGAATTTCGGGGGTACGACCATCTTGTACAGCGTCTCGCCGCCGTCCGGGACGACATTGGGGGTCTTCTTCACGAGCTCGGACAGCTGCGTGGCCAGTGGACTGACGCCATGCAGGTGAATGCCCTTCGACCTGTCGAGTGCCTTGGGCACATCGTGCGCCTCGAGAGTGGTGAGTGGGATGTCACTGAGTGCTGCGAGAGCGGTTCGAAGACTATCTAGTCGTTCGGGAGTGAGCGCGTTCTCGCCGATCACGGCGGGCACGTCCGCGCGATCCGTCGCGATCGTCCACACCGGCACCGTCGTAGGGTTCTTCGACAACCCGCCACCTCCGCCTTCTGCTACAGAATGAACCGAATGTAGCGGATACGGCTGACACCCGTTCCGTTCGTCCGATCAGTCGACACCAGTACCCGGAGCGCACGATTTGCGTTGGTGGTCGGGTCATTCGACCCACACCGCCATGAGTCAGACACGGCTCGGCGGCCGGAACAAGGTGCGAGAGATTGTCGGGAGAGTGCCGTAGCGTCACG
Source organism: Gordonia sp. CNJ-863 (assembly GCF_001942325.1). NCBI lineage: Bacteria > Bacillati > Actinomycetota > Actinomycetes > Mycobacteriales > Gordoniaceae > Gordonia > Gordonia sp. CNJ-863. The sequence goes on along the minus strand of NZ_MKKG01000017.1, from coordinate 69,894 downwards.
AGTCGCAGTACACGCACTGGCGCCCAGCCCGGACGCGCCCATAGCGTCCCGCGATGAAGTCACAGTGCCAGGAATCCAACGTCCGTACTCCGCAAGCGCCCTGAAGACGAGGTTGAATTGTTGCCGTCACATCGAGGCTGGGCTCTGGTCGACGTTGAAACGTCCGGCTTGAACGCGAGCCGCGACCGCGTGCTGAGCGTCGCAGCCATCGCCCTCGACCGCAACGGTCAAACCGAAGCCGAGTACTCGTCGTTTTTCAACCCGGGCTGCGATCCAGGCCCCGTGCACATCCACGGGCTCACGCCCGAAAGGCTTCGCGGTGCGCCCCCATTCGATTCGGCTGTTGCGCAACTACACGAGTTGCTGTCCGGCCGAACTCTGGTGGCGCACAACGCGAACTTCGACCACGGATTTCTCGTGGGAGAAGCCACGCGAGCTGGCGTGACCCTCCCGATCACTCATCGTCTGTGCACGGTTACCCTCACACGACGCTTGCAACTCGACGTGCCCAACGCCCAGCTCGCGACGCTCGCCCGTCATTGGCAGATACCGCAGCTGAACGCCCACAACGCGGTTGACGACGTTCGGGTGCTCCTCGAAGTCTTCCGTCGCAGCCTCGATCTCGCGGACAACCTCGGCTTGCAACTCCCGATTGTGGCGTGCGGGGCCACCTCGCGTGCATATCCGGACAAAGTCACCCGCGTGCCCTGCCCATGGGCAGACCCCGGCCGATTCGATACCAGTGTCGGACTGGTTCAAGGCACCAAGGTGGTCATCACCGGTTCTACGACGCTGCCACGTCTCGAGCTTGCTCGTCGGCTCACCGATGCAGGCCTCGACGTGATGAACAGCGTGAGCGGGAAAACGGGCTTGGTGATCGCGAATAGAGGAGCCCCGGACAGCGTCAAGCTGAGGTTCGCGCGGGACAAGGGCATCCCTCTCGTCGACGAGGTCACCGCCCTGCGGCTCGTCGAACGAGTCGTGCCGGGAACCCCGAAGTCCGTCCCCGTCATCGAGGTACTGCCGAAGCCCCCGTCCATGCGTTCATCCCAACAGCCGGCGGCTCTACCGTGGAGCGGGCGTCGAGTCCTCGTGCTCGGTGGCGATCACGGTGAAGCGGCTGCGATCCGATCTCGTCTGACGAGCTTGGGCGCGACTCCGGCCATCAACTTCACCGCCGGCGTCACACACCTCCTGGTGCTGGATGGTGGGTATTCGGATCCTCGTGTACGAAAAGCACATGACAGGCAACTTCCAATCCTTGAATCGCATCACCTCGACACAATGACGGGCGAAACGCTCACGGATGCAGCAGAATCCATTGTTGCGACCGGCGTTGAAACTCAAGCACCAGTACCGAGGAACCTGGCGCCTGGCGCGGTGGTGGACGTCCCCTTCGACATCACCGAATTCACCGTCAACGTCGCCTGGGCGGCGGATCGATCTGCGCCGTTCGAAGTGGATGTCGTCGCCTTCGAATTGGACCGAGACCACAAAGTGCTGTCCGACGACGAATTCGTCTTCTACAACCAGCCCGCCAGCCCGGACAGCGCAGTGCATCTGCGTATTGACGGAGATCGGGAGCAGGGGATAGCGGTCAACCTCTCGGCGGTAGGTGAAGACGTCGACCGCATCATGGTCGGCGCATCGATTGAGACGGCCACCTTTGGTGACGTCGGAGCACTATCGGTAACCATCGACGCTCCCGAATTCAGCTTCGCCACAGCGGTACTCGATGCAGCGACGACCGAGCGATCGATGATCGTTGCCGAGATCTACCGGCGTAACGGCATCTGGCGACTCCGTGCGGTCGGACAGGGATACGACGACGGCTTAGCCGAGTTTGCGGTGCGACATGGCGTGGAGATTGACAACTGACCTTCGGCGCTTCGTGCGTGCACGCCCGCACCTGCAGCTCGTCGTAGGCGGCACCTTGAGCTTGCGTCACATCTCGGTTTGCGAGCGGCAGACTGCGTGACGACCTAGCGCTGCGATGACCGTCGAGAGTGCAGGGTGGCGGCCGTTTGGTCGTGGCGAGAACCCTCTCGGGGGAGTTGCCTGACCTGGTTCGATACTGACGCCGCCCGCGGTTCAGCCACGGGTGGTTGATGCTCTCGCGAACCTCGAAGGGGCAGTGACGACTTCGCGTACTAAAGCTGGTATCCCGCCGACGAAGTGATTCGCGATGTCCGAGCATTCGCCAAACGAGGCGTTTGGGACGACCTGGGCGTACCCTCGAAGTTAGTCATCCGAGAACTTCGGCATCGGTATCCTCTCGATCCCTGAAAGTCCTTCGCTGAACGTCGAATTGAGTTCGCGCCAGCTGAGGTTCAGTACGAACGATGTGGCAGAGTCTGTGTTGACGGTGAAGTAGAACCTCTCCGGCTGGTCGCTTCGGAAGTACCTTGTTGCCGGCGAGAAGCCGCCGGGGTCAGGTTCGTCGACCTGGTCCCATCCAGGAGCGAGGCCTCGATCCAGCCAGCGGGTATTGATCGACTCCACTCGGTCCGGCTGGACCCGGCTTCGGGTAGGCGCAGCGACTCGTCGGGCGGTGAAGTACTTCGCTACGTCGTCGAACGTCCCGAACCACGCGTTCGCCGTTTCAGGAATCTGCGTGCCACGGCTTCGGCCCGAGAGGCGTACCGAGAAGAGTGTGGGCTCTTCAACGATCGAATAGTCGGTGTAGCCGTCTGAGTCCTCCGCCATGCCGGGACCTCGGGGGATGATCAGCCGTCCGTTATCCAGATAGGGATGTCCGTACAGTGGTGCGGCACTTTCTAAGTGCCCTTCGTCCGCGAGCGCTGTCTGTACCGCGGACCAATACTCAAACGACGACAACAGGTCCGGCAGACCACTCCACTTATCCATCTTGAGCCCTCGTATCACTTCTTCTTCGGGTCCCTGATCACACCAGCCTCCTCGAGGTCGGTTATCGATACTTCCTTATTGGTTCGCTTGTCTATGACCACCCACTGTTCGCCGCCGCCAGGATGCCCAAACGCTTGCCCAACTTCGCCATGTCGCACCTCCCACGCGTCTGGCAACGGTTTTCCAGTACCAACCCACTCGTGGTAGGCGCCCGTCTTGCCGGGAGAAAGCGCACGTGCTCCATACGAGTCCCCGTCACGTCCCATGAAACCGCCATCGCTCGAACCTATCCTGTCCAGACGAGTGCCTTTGGGGATGTTGTCGGACACGTGGAAATCGCCCTTGAACCCGTTGTTGGGCGGGTACGCCCAGCCCTTGCCGTCAACCCAGTATCGGTCCAGGATCTGCTCTGGAGTGAGGTTGCGGTAAGGGTTGTTAGCTATCGCGTCGTCGATGACGTTCTTCGGTACGCCGCCTGCTTCCAGCGACTTGCGGAGGAAGTCCGGATCGACGGCGCGTTTGAGCTCGTCGTGAGCCCAGTCGGGGATCCTCTCCAATGCCGCCGCGAGCTCGGCCGCCCGCACGGACCCTTTCGACATGTTCATGCCGAACATCGCGGCACGCGATCCCATCAGTGCGCCCAGATCACCAGCGGCAGCGCCGACCGGATCCAGCACGTACGCAACCGGTCGTAAGACGGGACCGACTGCGGTCATCATTGCGCGGATCACGCCAGCAATACGTGCCCCCGTTTGCGTTGCCTTAGCCACTCCTGCCGCGGTTGCCAAAAGGCTACTGAGCCCTGAAGTCACCAGCATTAACGCGACGCCGACCGCAGCCGCCACCAGTAGCTCACACGTCAATTCCCGGACGAGGTCGGCGATCTTGTCTCGGGTCTCACGCACTTCTTGCGCGAACTGGTTGCATAGTTTGGCGGTGGCATCGCACGACTCCGCAATCCCGCCGAGGTGCTGGTCGATCAGGGATGCTTGATCTTGCGCTGGGACAACCTCGGCCGACCGTTCGCCGGCGATCGGCTTTATCGCAGATTGAACGGCGTTCTGCTGCTTGCGTAGTGAAGTCGCCGCGCGTGTCCACGCCTCTCCCGCCTTCTCGAGCTTGCCGGGATCTCCATCGGGGAAGATTTCCCCTTCGATGAACTCCTTCAGCTTCTCCCAGTTGCTCGGTTCTCCTGGCCCGCCGAAGGACGAACCCACCGACAGCGTTGGAATCTTGTCGAGCTTCTTGAGGCTTCCGGTGGGAGAAGCCGGCGTGCACAGCCCGATCGCGCTGTTCACGTTTGCATGGTTGAGCGCGGAGGCGTCTAGCAGCTCGGCCATCTTGGCGCACGCGTTCCCCATGAGCGCAATACCTGCCAAGAGACTCTGCTCGCCGTTGACCGTCTTGTCATAGTAGGCGGCGAAGCTTCGGCCGGCCCCATCTTGACCGGCCATCTGGCCGCACGACTGCAGTGAGAAGTAGAGGTCGTTGACGGTTCGGCCGATCTCGGCATGGACTTCTAAGAACGCATTTGCTGCTGTCGAGAACGATGCTGGGCGAACCGCTATCGGTGGCGTCAAGGCCACATCTTTCGCTGATGCTCCTGTAAGCCGCTGAATGCCGAGTGTGAGCGATTTGCCGCCTTTTTAATCTCGACGATCGCCTCGCGAATATCCTTCACGCCCTCGCGCCACTGGGTGTGCGCATCACGGTGGGCCACTGCGCCTTCGCCAGTCCACACGAGGTGAAGGTCGTCGACTCGCTTGTCCAGGGTGTGAATTCGCTCGTCGACCGCCGTCGCGAACCGCGCGAGGTCTTCGACTAACCTCTCCACAGCTGCCAACTCGATGCGGTAGGCGTCGTCAGAGGTCACGGCAACCTCAACGGCATGTAAGTAGACGAGCTCTCAATAACTTTCGCACCCGAGGTGTCGCTTTCCCCATACGTCTGAGCAGCCGAGAGAAGTAGTTGTCCCATGGTCGCGAGGCCGTTCAAGACATGGTCGACGCCTTCGCAGCAGTGCGCCCACGGCTCTTCATACGAGTTTGCGGCCGTCCCAGACCAGCTGACACCGAACAGATCCTCGGCGCGCTTGGTGATCGTCGACCACTCCTCGCTGATGTCGCCATGCAGAGCGGCTACGTCCTGCGACACGGCGCGCAACGTCGTTAGATCGGCTGCCAGTTCCACGTTTTCCCCCTTCGACCGCCCGGCATGTTACCCGGGCTTGTGAGGATATCGAGGACGTTGTCCACAGGGCAGTCTTGGGTGTGCGGATGATGCTCAATGCTGCGATACTCGCGCTCGGCACAACGTTTGTGAGAGCGGCGGACCGGAAACATTTGGTTTTTACGCCGGACGCAGCACCGCCACCAAGAACTCCGAATCCGCGGTGAACGGGCGGACATCCCAGGCCGCCAGCAGCACGTCAGCCTCGAAGCCAGCGGACTTGGCATCGTAGAAGAAGTCGTCGAACGGATAATCTCGCCCCGCACCGAATCCGATTACGGCGCGACCGTCGTCGCTCAAGTGCGCACGTAATCGCCTCAGCACGGTGACGCGGGTACTCGGCGCCAGGAAGGTCATCACGTTGCCTGCGGACACGATGATGTCGAACGGTTCGTCGATGCCGCAGGCCGGTAGGTCGAGCTCGGCGAGGTCGTTGACCAGCCAGCGCGGTCCCGGGTGATCCTTCTCCGCCGCGGCGACGAGGACCGGATCGACGTCGGCGCCGACGACGTCATGACCCACTGCCGCCAGGTATCCGGCGATGCGTCCGGCTCCGCATCCAGCATCGAGGATGCGGGAACCGCGGGCAGCCATCGCGTCGATGAAGCGAGCTTCACCAACCACGTCCTTACCTTCACGCTCCATGGTGCGGAAACGCTCGACGTACCACTGGGAGTGTCCGGGATCCTTGGCGACTTGCTGCATCCAGAGGCTTTGTTCGGTCATGTTGCCATTCTGGCAAATCAGGGTGAGTAAGCAGTCAACAGTAAGTTGGAAGTCATCGATGTAGGCTCCGGCTCGACAGGCCGAGTCACCGGCGGCGAGGCGAGACAGGCCGACGGGCGCTACGCGGATCGTCACGGTGGGCGCGGGGACTGATAAGGCAGACTCTCTATGCAGCTGGCACCCAGGCACTGACGTGTACGCCTCGCTCGAGCGACTCGGGCTTACCGCGGAATCTGAGGGAGGGTTGATCGGAGAAAATCCACCGCACTTTGACACATCGTGTCCATCGGCTCGTTCTCGCCGCCCAGCCGAACAACCGTGGTTCCCACGACTGCGTTACCTGACTGAACGGAGGCCGTGCACTCGAGGTCGTTCAACGACCCAACTATGACTGTTCGCCCATCGATTGTCAGGTTCGGGTACCAGTCCATGGTTCTAAGGTTCTTCACTTTGTAGTCGAGGACGTCCTTTTCGGAATCAGACAGGTTGCCAACCGACTGTGACAATGCCGACCTCTGTTTGCCCTCGAACCTCCAGCGGCAGCCCCTAGCTGTTTGAAAGTCCGACTTCGCTACGTCTACTACTGATTCGGGTACTAATCCGGATCGCCGTAGTGTGTCCGTGGTTACTGCGGTGCACGGTTCGTATTGTGTTCCATCGTTATTCGAGTTCCACCGGTTGGGGAATGGTGTGACAAATGGGAGGCGGTTCCCTGCGTCGTCTGCTTGGCGTACTTGACCCGGTGTGGAAGTTTGCTGCGACAACGGCGAGACTGCAGCCGGTGATCCGCTGATGCTACAGCCGATGCTCGCGTAGCAGATCACGGACGCGCTCAGGAGAATCCGCCAAGTGCGGTCCCTAAGTATCAAGAACCGCTGCTCCATTCCCGTCTGCGGCCGCAATCGCCTGACCCGCGTGTCGACATTGCTGGGCGAGAGCAACTGCTTGTCTTGAGCAGTCATCGATGTTCGAGATCAGTTGGTTAACTACCGCCACCAGCGCGTTGTGAAAACCTGTTCCTTCTATACAGTTTCCGAACACGTTTCTGTCGGCAACTTCGTTCAAGTCGAATATGGCTGAATCAAGCGTTGCGGCTGTCTCCGTCGCGACCGACGCCCGCCGGTCCCACTGTGTGCGCTCCGAGCGCAGCACGTATTGCAGTCCGTCCGGACTCGCCGGCATCGCCGGCGCAGGCTTAGGCAATAACGAGTCGTCCGAGAACGGTGTCGTCACAGGTCCCCCTCACGCTCGCGCGCCCCGACGGCGCCCCACCCTCGCCGAACAGAGTAGCGTGGCGCGGCGATTCCGCCATCTGATCCCGCCCGTTGTGGAGTCTGAACCAGACAGTCCTACGGAACCCAACCCAGTCGGCGAACTCCAATCCATTTAAGTATGTGCCCGCAACCTGCACCGACTGGGGGCGCGCCATCGATGGAGCTGCCAAACGGTTGTGGCCACCGAGCCCAAGCCCGGTGGCCACAACCCAACAACCCGCTACGCCCGCCGGCGCCCCCGCTTGCGGTTCGCGAGGTGGTACGAGTCCCGCGACATCTTCGACGCGTACCCCGCGCCCTCGACCCTCGCCTGCGCACCCAGCGCCTCGATGCTCTGCAGCTCCTGCTCGATCAGCGCGTGCTCTTCAGGAGTCGCGAACGCCGATGCCCGTCGAAGCTGCGACGCCGATTCGCCCAGGAGCTGGTTGCCGGCATCCAGGTCGCCGGCCTCGAACGCTTCCGACGCCCTGAGCTTCGCCGCCTGTCCCTTCTGGTAGAGCCGCTCCGACTCGACCTTCGGATCCGGCACGCGCCCCGACGCCTCGTCGCCTGGCACCACGTTCACCGAGATGGGCAGTGACACCGTGTGTTCGGTGAACGTCGCGGTCTCCACGTACCGGAGTTCGAGTGTCGCGATCTGCGCCAACCCGAGAGCGGCCAGGCCGTCGACCTTCATCCGCAGCAACAGCTTCCGCTGCTCGAGTGCGTAGAAGTCGCCGAGCTCGATCATCACCTCGCCGTCGGCGGTCTGGTGTGCCGGCAGGTCGTTGTACAGCGACAACTCCTTGACCTGCGGGACGAAACGCACGGTCAGCGTCACCACCTGCGCCGACTTCGACAGCAGGCCCTCGATCTCGCCGGCGATCGCCGCGCCCGCGGCGTCCGGGTTGTCGGCGAACACGTGGTTGCCGTTGCCGGATCGCGCCATCGCCGACAGCAGCGTCTCGTCGTAACCGCGCCCGTACCCGAGCGTCGAGGTCACGATCCCGTCGGCCGAGGCCTTCGACGTGATGCTCGCGAACTTGTCGACCTCGCAGATGCCGCGGTTCACATGGCCGTCACTGATGATCAGCACCGTCCCGCCGCTGATTCCAACGGCGGAGGCGCTGCGTCGCAGTTCCCGCAGGCCGAGCAGGTACCCCGACGACAGGTCGGTGCAGCCACCCGCCTCGATCGACCCGATCGCGTCCACCGCGCGTTGCTTGTCTGCCAGGGGAGCGGCCGGCACGACCACCTGCGCGTCGTCGTCGAAGGTGACCACGCCGAACGCATCCGACGGATCCAGCTGCGCGACAACACCGGCGAGCGCCTTCTTCGCACCCTCGAGCGGGCTGCCGGACATCGACCCGCTCCGGTCGAGCACCACCTGCACAGCAGTGGGGGTGCGTGTGGTTTCTGGTCCGGCGGGAGCCTGCAGTTCCAGCAGAACGGTCACTTCATCGGCGGTCTCATGGGCCACCATCTCGACGTCCAGAGCAGCGGAGAGTTTCATTGTCATTCCTTCCTCCGCCTCGACGTTCGCGCGAGACGGTGACTTTGCGCGTTTCTGAGAATAGATCTTTGCGCAGACATTCGCATAGTCTTTTTGTTCGTGGCCACTGGTTCGACGACGCTCACCGACTACCCGCGACCGAACGTGGCCGTCGACATCGCGGTTCTCACCGTTTCCGACGGCACGCTGAATGTGGTGATCCAGCGCGACGAGCAGGGTAGATCCGCGTTGCCGGGGCGGTTCGTTCGGGAGCGGCGCACCGTCGAGGAGACGGTGCGCGAGGTGCTCGAACTGAAACTGGGGCTGTCGCCCGATCACGTCCGACCGCACCTGCTGGCGGTCTTCAGTGATCCTGACCGGGATCCTCGGGGATGGACGATCTCGGTCGCGCATGCTGTGGCCCTGCCGGCCGCCGAGTTGTCCGACGTCACGGGTGAACTCGCACCCGTGACGTCAACGGGGAAGTTGGCGTCAGGAGAGCAGGTCCTTTACGACCACGCCGAGATCATTGCAGCGGCCACCGACAAACTCCGCGAACGCTACGAAGACCAGCCCGACCCGGACAATCTCCTGCGACCTCCGTACACGCTGTCGGAGCTGCGGGAACTGCATGAAGCGATCCTCGGACGGCGGCTGATGCGGGACTCGTTCAACCGGCGCGCGCAACCATTGCTCGCACCGCAGCTCGACGCCGAGGGTAAACCTGCGACGCGGGTCGGCGGCGGACGCCCCGCACGGCTGTACGCGAAAGACGCGCCACCGACCGCGACCTTCGGGTGGCGGTTGCCGAGCCCGAGGCCCGACACTCAATAGCGGCCACGCGGCCTCGCCCTAGCGACGCTTCAGGTTCCACAGCGTCGTGCAACCACTGAACAAAGGAATTCGATGACGGACTCCCAGGCCCCGCTGCGTCGGGCGCTCGGTCTTCACGACGCGGTGCTGGTAGGCCTCGGGGCGATGCTCGGTGCGGGAATTTTCGTAGCGCTTGCGCCGGCGGCAGCCGCTGCCGGATCGTGGTTGCTCGTCGGTCTCGCGATCGCGGGCGTCGTTGCGTATTGCAACGCAACATCTTCCGCCCGGTTGGCGGCTATCTACCCGGTCTCGGGTGGCACCTACGTGTACGGCCGGGAGCGCCTCGGCGAGTTCTGGGGATACCTCGCCGGCTGGGCGTTCGTCATCGGCAAGACCGCGTCGTGCGCGGCGATGGCACTGACGGTCGGGGTGTACGTGTGGCCGGATCATGCCCACGCCATCGCGGTTGCCGCCGTGGTCGCTTTGACCGCGGTGAACTACGCGGGAGTGCAGAAGGCGGCGTGGCTGACGCGGATCATCGTGGCGTTCGTCCTGGCGGTTCTGGCCGCGGTGGTGGCGTCCGCGTTCACGTCGGACGTCGCCAGTCCCGACCGTCTGTCGCTGAGTTCTGACGCCGGCGTGCTCGGCGTGCTGCAGGCGGCGGGCCTGCTGTTCTTCGCCTTCGCGGGCTACGCCCGGATCGCGACGCTGGGCGAGGAGGTCCGCGACCCCGGCCGCACCATTCCCCGCGCGATCGGCATCTCCCTGGGACTCACCCTCGTGGTCTACGCGCTGGTCGCGACCGCAGCCGTCAGCATTCTGGGGGCCGACGAACTCGGTGACGCCGCTGCCCCGTTGACGGCGGTCGCGGAAGCCGCGGGCGTCGACTGGCTGGTCCCGGTGGTCCGCGTCGGCGCGGCGGTCGCTGCGATCGGGTCCCTGCTCGCGCTCATCCTGGGTGTCTCGAGGACCGTGCTCGCGATGTCCCGGGACGGTCATCTGCCGCGGGCGCTGGCCGCCGTCCACACTCGGACGCAGGTTCCGCATCGCGCCGAGTTGGTGGTCGGGGCGGTGGTGGCGGGGGTCGCCGCGACCGCGGATGTCCGCGCGGCCATCGGGTTCTCGTCGTTCGGTGTGCTGCTTTATTACGCGGTCGCCAACGCGTCGGCGTTCACGCTGACCCGCGAGGAGAACCGTCCCGCGCGCGCCATCCCGGTGGTGGGTGTCATCGGGTGCGTGGTGGTGGCGTTCACGTTGCCGCTCACCTCCGTGCTGGCCGGGATGGCCGTGTTAGCAGTCGGAGCCGGCGTGTACGCGGTTCGCAGTACACGCCGGCTCCGACGTTAGGGCTCAGGAAGAAGCGTCCGTCACGGGTGGACGCCGCGCTGGTTCAGCCACACCTGCGGGTTGATTTTCTTGCCGTTGGCATCCCAGACCTCGTAGTGCAGGTGGGGGCCGGTGGACTGGCCGCGGTTACCGACGGTGGCGATCTTCTGACCGGCGGTCACATGCTGCCCGGGACGGACGAAGCTCTGGTCGACGTGGCCGAAGACACCGGTGGTGCCGTCGTCCTGCTTGACGCGGACCCACTGGCCGAAGCCGGACGCAGGCCCGGACTCGAGGACGACGCCGTCGGTGACGGCATAGATGGGGGTGCCGATCTTGTTGGCGATGTCGACGCCGTTGTGGTTGGTGCCCCACCGCGGACCGTAGCCCTAGGTCACGGTGCCGCTGACCGGCTTGACGGCCTTGCGGATGCCCGGGTGGCCGGGAACGCCGGGGGTGAACGCCGACGGCGGGAGCACGTCGCGAGCGATCTTGTCCAGCTCGGGCGGCAGGACCAGACCGGCGGGCATCTTCACGCTCTCCGGCAGCGCGACCTTCGGCAGTGCGGGGGCGGGCTGTGCAGCTGCCTGGGCGGCCGTACCGGCGGTCAGTCCGACGGCACCGACGAATGCGGTGAGTGCGCCGACTCGGACCGCTTTGCCTACAGTGGACGGTGCGGTTGAACGATGCCGTCCGGGTCGGCGGCTACGGGGGGTCGAGTCGAGCAACGCGTGGAGCGAGTTGTGGGCATTCAGTCGGTGTCGAGGCACAGCTTTTCCGTCTCAGGTTAGGTAACAGTTCGGTCTCAGCGAGGACACGGCGAGGTTACCCACAGAGACTTAAGCAGAGCCTGAGAAGGGCCACTCAAAGTGGGCGAGGTCACGAGAACGTCCTGTTAGCCCCGGATTCCTAGATCCATGAGTGCGACAAGTCGGACAAATAGCGACCAGGACTTCGACGGACGTATCGGTTCGGGTACGTCGTCGAACACGGATCCTTGAACGGCCGCGAACCTAACCGCCGGACAGCCGTCGGCACGGAATTGGCGAGTCCGGTGCCTCGTGGGGCGCGTGTATGGGTCCGCCCTGTGGACAGCCGCCGTGAGGATCGGGTCCGGGTGAATTAGCATCATCCGGCACGGGGTTGACTGTCGGGGGAATCGATGACTGTGACGTATGCGGGTGAGGTGCGGGCGTACCTGTCCGGGTTCGGCGACCCGCCGAAGCTGTACGACGCATTGCGTGAGGCGCGCCTGGCGGTGCCGCTCGACGTCCACGGCCGCTTCTTCACCCTGACCCAGAGCGGCATTGCGTGGATGCTCGCGTTCACGACGCCACAGCGTCTGCGCGACTTCGCCGACCTCACCGACCGCGATCCGGCCGAGATCACCTACGTCGACCTCGCAGGCCAACAACTGATCGACGAGGTGCTCGACAAAGCTCCCGAGCCGACAGGCCTCGTCGTCGACCCTGCGACGTCGGAGATGATGACGTTCCCGCCCACCAAGGAACTGACACCTCACTGCTTCTACGACGACGAAGGTGGGATCGTCCGATGACCGACAACCTGGGCGTCACTCCGGCGGATCTGGAGAAGGCGAGCACGGGAATCAACGGGGTGATCGACGGTCTCGGCCAGACCGGCGTCGGCTCCGGATACTCCGCCGGCCTGGGTCGCGGGTACGGGGACCTCGACCTCGACGGCAAGACCATCGGTCACGCCGACCCGAAGTCGGGGCTCGAAGAGTACTGCGATCGCTGGGAATGGGGCGTGCGGGCCCTGGTGACCGGTGCCGCTGAAGTGTCGCGGGGCCTGGGGCTGGGAGCCAGCCACTATGAGCGTGAGGAAGAGTGGGCGGCCAACCAGCTCAAGGACTGGACCATGGACCTCATCGGCGACCCCAACCTGACCGCCGAGCAGAGCAAGGACATGTCCTGGAGTGACCTCTGGGACCACAACCGCAACGCCGTGACGAATCCGCAGTGGGCCCTGACCCCCGAGGAGATGCAGCGCCACAAGGAGTTCTTCAGCGCCACCGGAGCTACGTTCCTCGACGACATGGGGACGATCGGGAAGCACGCCGTCAACCCGGTGTCGTCGGTCACCGACACGATCGGCGGATTCCAGGAGAACGGCTTCACCGCCGACGCCCCAGCCGATCCCGATCCTGCCGTACCGAACGGCAATCAATGACCGAGGCAGCCTGAATGGGCATGTTCGACTTCCTCGAGGACGGCAAAGAGTTCCTCGGGGAAGTGGTCGACGGCGCCACCGACCTCCTCGGCAGCGGCTTGCGCACCGTCGGCCTCGACAAGATCGCGGCCACTGTCGAGGACTTCGGCGACGACGTCGCCAACTCCCTGGGTGCGATGCCCGACGAGCTGGAACTCGAGCGCACCAACAATCCCAAGGAATTGGTCCTCGGTGACCCGGCGGGTATCCGGGAACTCGCCGGGAAATTCACCGATTTCGCCGGCAACTTCACCAGCGCCGGGGAGGGGCTACGCGGAATCTCGGCCGGCGACTGGACCGGGGATGGTGCGCAGGGCTTCGGCGACGCCATCGGAAGCCAGGTGCCGAAATGGTTCGCGGCGGCCGAGGCGGCGTCGAAAGCCGCTGCCGCGCTGACGAGCTGGGCCGGCGTCGTCGAGTTCGCCCAGCAGAAGGCGGCCGAGGCGGTCCGTGTGTGGGAGGAAGGCAAGCGCAAGCAGGCCGAGTGGGACGAGAAGCGGAGACAGTACAACTCCGAACTCGACGACTACCAGAACAACCGCCGCGACACCCCGCCCGTTCACCCGGGACCAGATCCCTGGCCGGGATACCGGGAAGAGGCGCGTCGAATACTGAAAATCGGCCGGGACCACCGCAATTCAGCGGCGCCTGGCACGAAGGCGGAACTCAGCGGCGCAGCGAACCTCGCACCGCCGATGCCCTCCGCGTTCGAGCAGGCGCAGATGAGTGCGAAGGACATCGGCACAGCCGGTTTCACCGCCTTCAACCATTTCGAAGCGGGCATGATCGGATCGGTGACCGAGGTCGTCAAAGCCCTCAACATGCTGAACCCGACCAACATCTGCAACGTCACCAACCCCCACCAATACGCGCGCAACACCGCGGGCTTGGTTGCCGGCCTCGTGCATCAGGTGGCACACCCCGATGAGTTCGTCCGCGGGTTCATCGGCTCCGGATGGTCGGGTGACCCGTCGCAGGCCCTCGGTAACCTGACCGGCAACATCCTGATGACGGTCGCGCCCGGCCCGAAGGGGACCGCGGCACTCACCGCGGGCCTCAAGACCACGCGGCATCTCCCGACGCCGGATTCGCCGACACCGTCCTCGCCGACGCCGCGCATCGATCCGGTGTCGCGCGAGACCGGACCGTCGCCGATTGCCCCGCAACCGTCCACGCCCGACATAACGCCCGCAGTCACAGTGCCACACCGTCATCCGACCTTCTTGGCAGTGACGGACCTGATCTGCCGATCACGCACGACGGCCCGCCGGTACCGCAGGTCGATGGCTCGACGACGAGTGCCCAGCCCGACGTGCCTTCACCGTCCTCGGTTCCAGATCAGGGGACTCCGGCCGGTGGGGCCGTCGATTCGTCGCCCACCCCGACACCGGACGCACCACCGGCACGTCCCGACGCTCCACCGACATCACCGGATCAACCCGTCGGCGGCGCCTTCGACGGCTCTCCACCGGTCGAACCCACACCGACAGACCCGCACCCACCTCGACACCCGAGCAAACGACGCCCCGCGGAGACGGACCGGACCCGACGTCCTCCGATCCGGTCGACGGCACCCCGAACTCTCGGCCCCTGGGAGACGACGACCGCCCGGACCCGACCGCGGTGAGACGACCACGCCGACGGGGCTCGGCGCAGCTGACACCAGCTCGCCGTCCACGACGCCACACGCCCCGATCGACCAGAACGATGCGCCCAGCGTCGACCGCCACGACCCGCCGTCGAACAACCCGGACGGCGACGCCGCGCAGCCGAACCCGGTCCGGACCGACGACACCGGTGCCACCGACCGCGACGGTGCCCCGGTCACCGGCACACCGGAACCGACTCCGTCCAAGTCCGATGGAGACGGCCCCGGACACGGCCCGGCCCGCACCGACGAGCCCACCGGTCAGCACCCGCCGAAGGCGGCCGACGATCGCCCAGGGACGGCGGCTCCGCGCACCGACTCCGACGCACCGGGGTCGGCCAGACCCACGCCCGTGGCGCCGCACGCCGACGCTCCGGCGACTGGTCCCCACCCGGGAGTCGACACCCCGTCCCGTAGCCCGTCGAACGATTCGCCGACCACCCCGGTCGCGCCGGTCACCGGACCTCACACGGGACCGACGCCACACAGCACCCCCGACGCCGGACAGTCGAAACCGGCCAACGCACCAGTCAACACGGCCACACCGAACAGGCCTGATGCGCCTGCGGCACCGCCGCGTACACCCGATTCCACTCCCGACCGCACCCCACCCGCCCGGGCCACACCCGAGGCGGTCCCTCCGCGTGACGGTGCCCGACCGGCACCGTCGAACCTCCACCACGCGCCCGAACCCGCTGTCCGGCACACGCCCGACCGCGACCCGGGGACTCCCGCGACCACACGGATCACCCCGGACGACCGGCCGATCCCGGCGGCGCTGTTCCCGGACCGACCGGCCGCACCGGACCGATCACCCACCGCGAACCCACGTCCTACGACGCCGGATCCCGACTCGTCACCGCGCCATCCCGGCCAACCGAACGGTCCTCATTCGGACACGCCCGATATCGACCACGACACCCGGGAACCCCACGACCCGGCGAACCCCGGCAGAACCGACGACCACGCGCCGGACCGGGCGGACACCAGCAAGGGCAACGAGGCGCCGACCCAATGCCGCAGCAACGGCGAACCGGTCAACGTTGCATCGGGGGAGTACTTCCTGCCGCTGACCGACGTCGAGTTGCCGGGCGTACTCCCGGTGCACCTAACGCATCGTCATCGCTCGAGGTATCGATGGGGCCGCTGGATGGGCCCGACCACACCGTCGACCTTCGACGCGCGGGCGATCGTCGGCGACGACCTCGTCACCATCGTCGACGCCGACGGCACGATGACGAACTTCCCCAAGCCCGAAGGCGATTCGGTGTCGCGCAGTGTCAACGCGACCGACTGGGAGCTACGGACCACCCCGACCGGCGGCTATCAGGTCACCCACATCCGCGACCGCCTGAGCTGGTTCTTCGTCCCGATCCCCGAACTCGGCGGGATCGATGTGCGTGCCGGGAGCATTGCGGTGTCGGCGATGACGGACCGTCACCAGAACCGAATCGAGTTCATCTTCGACGAACGCGGACGGCCCACGGCGGTGGAACACTCGGCCGGCTACCGGATCGACGTACAGTGCGACGGCGCGCGGCTCCTCGGCTACCGGCTCACCGCGGGACTGGACGGCCTACCCGTCGATCAGCAACTCTGCACCTTCGACTACCACCAGGGCAACCTCGCGGCGTCGACGAATGCGGAGGGCGCCACAACGTATTTCGGTTACGACGACGCTGCGCGCATGACCTGGTGGCGCGACTCGCTGGGCATGGAGTACTGGAACGCCTACGACGATCTCGGTCGGGTGACCATCCAGTCCGGGATGAACGGGGTCTGGTCGGGGCGGTTCGAGTATCACTTGCGTCCCGACGGGGACGGGTCGTACACCACGTATCGCGATGCTGTCGGCGCGACGACCGTCTATGGCGTTGACCCTGACGGTCGGGTGCGTCAGGAGTCCGACCCCGCCGGGCGGATCACCGCCACCGACTACAACGCCAACCGTCAGCCGCTGTCGATCACCAGCCCAGGCGGTGCGCGTACGATGCTGCACTACAACGCCTTCGGCGACGTCGAGCAGGTCACGGCACCGGACGGGAAGGTCACCGACGTCGTCTACGCGGGGCCCGGTCGTCCGGAACGGATCGTCGAACCGGGCGGCATCACGACGCGAATCGGCTACGACGAGGACGGTTCGCCGACCAGCGTCGTCGACAATGCCGGTGCGGAGACCAGCTACACGTACGACGAGCACGGGGCGCTGAAGTCGCACACTGATCCTGACGGCGTCGTCGTGCGATACCGCAACAACGCTGCCGGCCTCCCGGTCACGATCTCAGACACGCTCGGTAACACCACACGAATCAGCTACGACGGATTGGGGCGTCCGACCGAGGTCGTCGATGCCGAGGGCGCACAGACCGTGGTGACCTACGACGCGATGGGCAACCGGACGAGTGTCACGGCACCGGATGGCGGCCAGTCGCGGTGGGAGTACGACGGCGAAGGCAACTGCATCGCGTACACCGATCCTGTCGGTGCGGTGACCCGTTGGGAGTACGGGCATTACGACCTGCCGGTCGCACGTATCGACGCCGACGGGTCGCGCACCGAGTTCAGCTACGACGCCACACGTCGGCTGGTGGCGGTCACCAACCCCGACGACCTGGTGTGGACCTACACCTACAACGCCGACGGCACGCTGGCGTCGGAGACCGACTTCAACAACGCAACAACGAGCTACACCTACGACGACGAGGGTCGGCTGGCGTCACGCACGAACGCTGCCGGGCAGACGGTGTTCTTCACCTACGACGCTGCCGGACGACTGATCGGCGACCTGACTGCTGATCCGGTCAATGCTGACCTCGACGGGGAGACAACGGAATACAGCTTCGATGCGGCGGGGCGACTGGACGCAGCAACCGGTGTCTTCGGACGCTGGCACACGAGTTACACGGCCGCGGGTTTACCGCAGCTCACCGGTGTTCACGACGGTCGGAGCGACTGGATCATCGAGTCCGCCTGGACCGGCGCCGGACGCCTGGCGTCGCTGACGTCGCCGACCGGCGTAAGCACGCGGTACGGCTACGACCCGCGGGGTGTCCTCGGCTTCCTGTCCACTGCGGGACGCTCCTGCGACATCACCACCAGCCCGACCGGACGGGAACAGCGGCGGCGCTTCGAAGGCGCAGCGATCGATTCGACGTGGGATCCGGTGGGACGTCTCACCGGACGTTCCGTCATCGCTGTTGCTGAGCGCCCGGCGGCGCTGAACCTCGGACTTGGTGCAGCGGGCGTGGGGGAGAGGCGGCCCGACCGAACGGTCGCGGCCGCGGAGTACAGCTACCGTTCCGACGGGATTCTCACCGCGTCGACGTCGACACTGGCTGCCGGTCGGACTGACTATCGGGTCGACGTGCTCGGGCGGGTCGTCGAGGCCGCCAGTCCTGCCGGGACCGAACAGTTCTCGTACGCCGCCACGGGCAACATCACCGACTACGTATCCACAGGGGTGAGCAGCAGTAGCCCGGAGGTGCGTGGCGCTACCGACCCGCTGCTCCCTGAGGTGCGAGGCGCCAGCCGAGCCTCGAAGGGCACGAAGGGCCGCCGCCGTTACTCCGGCACTCTCCTCGTGGACGACGGTCGCACGTCCTACCGCTACGACGCTGCGGGTCGCGTCATCTCGATGAGTCGTCGCCGACTGTCACGCAAACCAGATGTGTGGCACTACGCCTGGGATGCCCACGATCATCTGCGGTCGGTGACCACGTCGGACGGGACGGTGTGGACCTACACCTACGACCACGTGGGACGGCGACTGTCGAAGACCGATCAGTCGACTGGTGAAACCACGCGCTTCCATTGGCACGGGGAGCACCTCGTCGAGCAGACCGACCCCATGCCCGACGACGATCAGTGGTTGCAGGCCACAACCTGGGCCTACTCGCCGGCCGCGTACGCACCGCTGGCGCAGACAACTACTTCTGAGCCGATTGGCCTCACCGACGTCGACTCCTCCGAAGGAGCAGACCAGGACCGTGAGTTCAGTCTCAACCTCGGCAACGACACTGCTGCTGTGCCACCCTCGGCGCGCCGATGGACACAGTCCGAGATTGATCGTGAGTTCTTCGCGATCGTCACCGACCAGATCGCCTCGCCGACCGCGCTGGTTGACCCGGGCAGCGGGGAGATCGCCGGCCGATCAGTCCGGACCCTCTACGGCGAAACCGCATGGACGGGCGTATCGACCCCTTGGTCTTACCCAGGCCAGTACCTCGATCTCGAGACTGGGCTGCACTACAACCGGCATCGCTACTACCACCCGGACACCGGGCGCTACCTGAGTCCCGACCCGCTCGGTCTGGCGCCGGCACCGAATCCGCACACTTACCCAACCAACCCCGCTATAACCTGCGATCCGTTTGGGCTGATGCCCTGTTCCGGTGACGAGATCGTCGACACGTACGGACCCCTCAATCCTGGCCCACTACTCGAACAGACGCGTGACTCCTTCCGTGGGGCGATCTACACCGAGAAAGTGACGACCGAACCGATGACCTTGTATCGAGTTGGAACCGCGGGAGAAGGGCCATTCGGGAAGTTCTGGACACGAGTTGAACCACTCGGACCGATTCAAGCGCGGATCGACAGTGCCCTGAATCCCTTGTGGGGCAATAAAGCCACGGCCGTGACGACGATCGAAGTACCCGCCGGTGTCCGGTACTTCGAGGGATTTGTCGCACCGCAAGACGTGTACGCTGGCGGCGTGCTGCTCGGAGGTGGAAATCAGATTGTCTTCCGCCCCGACATGAGGATCCCCAGCGAGTGGCTCCGGGTATCAGCAAGGCCATTCTGAGAACAGGATCGAACGGGTGAACAGAGAATTATGTAAGCTTTCCAGAACCGCACTGATCTATTTCTTTGAGACGTACTCAGAGTCGACCGTCATCTATCTTGAGTTGCCTGACACACCAAACTGGAAGGCTCTCGACAATTACTTCTATCTTGGAGATGTTCAGGTCATTGACGACACATCAGTTCGTGCCGACCTTGGCTACAGTTGGAGTGTTTCGCTCACGCCTTCCAAGGTAGAAATCGGTAGCGACTTGTTCGATTTGACCATCTCAGGAACCGACCTACACCTGGAGTCATCAACAATCCACCGGGTGTATCGCGAAGGTTGGGTTCGCTTCTTCGTCATTCCGAACACAGACATCACCAATGCCGCACGGGACGCGCATGGCACAAATCTACGCGAACTTCAGTCAGAGATCTCTGACGGCGAGGATTGATGCTCCGGCCAAGCGCCATACACGAACCCATTGTCCTCAGTCCGCTGCGTCGGAATCGCCCACCGGAACAGACGGGACCCTATGGTGACAACATGAAGCCCGACCGCACTGACCGCCTCGACAACCTTGTCCGCATCGAATCCATCAAGCAACTCAAGCACCGCTACTGGCGCGCGTGCGATGCCAAGGACGTCAACGGCTTTCGCAGGTGTTTCATTACCCAGGGAGCACGCGTCGACTACGGCCCGCTGGGCACCTTCGACGATGCGGAGCCGATGGCGAAGATTTTCGAGCAGGTCGCTCTCCACAAGGTCGACGGACAGTACGTCATCTTCGACATGCACCACGGCTTCCATCCCGACATAATCCTGACGTCGGAGACCACGGCGACCGGGCGCTGGACCCTGAAGTTCCGACAGGTGAATCTGATCGACCGCACCGAGACGGTCATGACGGGGGAGTACGACGACGAGTACGTCGTCGAGGACGACGAGTGGAGGATGGCTGCCAGCACCCTCACCGAACGGTGGTCTCTCCGACGACCACTCGATGACGACGCCACGGTGCATGCGGGGACGTTCGCCGACCCGGCCTGAACAGGCCTCAGGCCGGTTGCCGGACCATCACCGCCAGCCGCTCGAGGGTCTCCGTCATACCCTGTCGCAGATCGGTCTTGCGGTCTTTGAGTCCGTAGAGTGTGCCGATCAGGAACCACCCGAAGGCATTGAGCGGCTTGGTCACTTCGTACGAATCAGTGACGGTCGTGCCGGTGGCGTCGGGCTCGAACTGGTAGCCCCACCGCAGGATCCCGCCGATCCACTCCGTCCGTTCGAAGGCGAACACACGCCCACGATCTGCGACCGTGATAACGGGTTTGTTGAACCAGTCCGGTCCGCGGCCGGCGCTGTTGCGGGCCCGGAATCGCGCTCCGCCGGCGGGACTGGTCGCCCCGTCGAGCCACCTCACATCCGCTATCTCCGAGGACAACTCGGGTGTGCGCGTGACGTCGGAGACGATGTCGTACAACTCTTCGGGGCTCGCGTCGATGTGGCGCGACACCGAGTCGCTGGTGAGATCCTGACGCATGATGGTCCTTCCTGAGTGCCCCGAGGCTCGCTCAGGGCGAATAGTGACGCACCCACATCTGCAGGGCGTCATCGAGTAGTCCTGTGTACGGACCGGTTTCGTAGGTCGCTCCCGGCTCATTCGACATCTGTTGCGAACCGATGCCCGAGACGACCGACGTGAGGAGGCGCAGGGCATCCTCGGAATCGGCACCGGGGCTCAATTCACCGCGTGCGACAGCAGTCGCCAGATCCTCACGAGCCTGATCGACGATCGCCCGCGCCGGAGCGAACGCCGCCTCGCTCGGCTCGAAACCGGGAACCGGTCGCCAGAACAACAGCGCCGCCAGGCCCGGTTCGGCCATCGACCAGCGGATGATCGCCCGTGACTGTTCGAGCAGTTGATCCAACCCGGGCTCACGGCTGAGTCGTGCGTCATCGACGTACCGACTCAGCTCGACATTTCCCATCTCGAACAGCCTGTCGTACAGGGCATTCAGCGACGGGAAGTACTTGTAGAGCGACGGGGGGCGCATCTGCATGCGTCGGGCGATCTCGGAGATGGAGACTGCTCCCACACCCTGCTCGTCGATGATGTTGCGAGCGTGGCCGAGTGCCTCATCGATCGTCGACTGCCGACGATCGGTCCTGCGCGCTGAGCTATAGGCTGTAGCCACAGCTACAGGGCATAGCTGTTGCCGGCCGGAGACAATGCCTACGCCGCAGAAACTCATGTTCGTGGCACCGTGGAACCATGACCAACCCCCAGCACACGCCCGACGGCCACTACGTGGTGATCAACGGCCGCAAGTGGCGTGCGACGGATCCGCTCATCCCGGACGAACGACGGTCCGAACTCCAGTCGATCCTGATGGCGTGGCGACGGGATGTGAAACGCACGAAGGGTGCACCGGAATCCCGTGCGGGCGTCCAGGCTGCGAAAGTCGCCTTGGGGGAGCGTGGCACTCCTTGGTGGGAGCAGACCGACGACGAGCGTCGCGTGCGCTGGGAAACCGAGGTGCCGCGACCGGGCGACGGGTGACCCTCAGCGCGGAACGATCGATTCGGCCGCGTATCGCCCTGCGCGTTCAAAGGTTTCGGTGATGTCGAGGTCGGGGTCGATCCGCCAGTAGCGCATCGTCGACAGGTAGATCGCCGCCACCATCTGGGCCAGGAACTCCACCGGATGATCGGTGCGCAGATCGCCTTGTTCCAGGCCGGGCTCCAACAGGCGCCGCACCTGCGCGGTGAACAGGTGGCTGCGCTCGCTCAGTCCCTCCGACGCCGTCGCCAGTCGCTCGATCTCCCCGGTCACAACACGCATGTAGTCGGGATCGGCCATCGACGACTGGGCGAAGTCGATGAAGACTCCGACCACCCGGTCGTGGGTGCTGACCGGCCGTCGCAGCATCGAGTCGACGACCCGCCCGAAGACGCCCATGAGTTCGGCGTACAGCGCACTGACGAGGTCGTCCTTGCTGGGGAAGTAGTTGAAGAAGGTTGCCCGGGAGACCTCGGCGCGTTCCGCGATCTCCTCGACGGTCGCATCGGTGCCTCGCGTCGCGAGAAGTTCACGAGCGGCGGAAAGCAGCCGATCGCGCGTCTGCTGCTTGTTCCGTTCACGACGTCCGACGTGCGCAACCTCGGTCATCGGTGTGCCTCCGTCGGGTCGTCGAGCGGCCGGGTGGCGCCCTAGGGACCAATTCTTACATTCGGCCACCGATTTCTGGATGGTGGTCTAACTTTTGCCTTGAAGTCCAGTGTGATGTGGGACACGGCGACCTCGATACGCGGCGTCCTCGCTGCGCTCGGTCGACGCTACTCGGCCAGCGGGGTGGGGCGGCGGTGGTGATCGCGATTGCTGCCACTCGGCCGGCAGGGTGGAGCGGCGGTGGTGATCCCGGTTGCTGCCACTCGGCCGGCAGGGCTAGGGCGGCGGTGATCGTGTCGCTCGGCTAGCGGGGGCGGGGTGGCAGCCTCGCGGGAATCAGGTGACGCCACTCGGACGGAATGACGTGTGCCGGCACTGGCCACCCGGTCGACAGGGGTGGCGTCAGTTGTCGTGTTTGTCGTACGCGCGCATCTGTAAAACACTGTGCTGCACTAGAACTGAAGCCCACCGCACTTTCCCGAAAGCACTCATACCCGACATCATCCGGGTTTACAGTCACCACGACGCCGACCACAGTTCACCTCCTGCTCGCGCAACATCATCAGGCGGGCGTCAACTCCTATCGAAGGGATCGCAGTTGAAATCACCAGTTGCACTCAAACGCGTCGCACGTACGACCGCCGTCCTCGGCTGCGCGAGCGTCCTGACTCTCGGCGCCCTCACGGCCTGCGCCGACGACAGTTCCGACAGTTCGAGCGCCGGGGAGACCAGCTCGCTGCCCAGCAACGCGGCAACCGGCGACCCGATCAAGATCGGCTTCATCACGCCCGAAGGCGGTGCGGTGACGACGCCGATGGTCCGCGAAGGTGGCGAAGCGGCCGTCGAGTACCTCAACAACAACGCTGGCGGAATCGGCGGGCACAAGATCGACCTCGTGGTGTGCAAGCAGCAGGAGGAGCCCGCCTCGGCGACCAAGTGCGCCAACCAGATGGTCGAGGAGAAGGTTTCGGCCGTCGTGTCGCCGCTGGGTGCGCAGGGCGCGGTCATGCTGCCGATCATCGCCGGCGCGGGCATCCCCTTCGTCGCGCAGGCACCGGTCTCGCAGGCCGAGATGGCCACCCCCGGATCATTCATGCTCTCCGGCGGCATCGTCGCGGTGCTCGCCGGCCAGGCCGCCACCGCCGCCAAGGACGGCCTCAAGAAGGTCACCCTCATCATCGGCGACTCCGGCGACGCAGCAGCATCGGTCAAGGCCCTCGGCGAGCCGATGTTCAAGCAGGCCAACGTCGAGCTGAACGTCGTCACCATCCCGGTGGGAGCCGCCGACCTGACCCCGCAGATCACCGCCGGCCTCGCCGACAATCCCGACGCGGTCACCGTCCTCGGCGACACCCGCCAGTGCATCTCGGTGCTCAAAACCCTGCAGACCGTTGCACCGGACGCCAAGAAGTACCTGATCGCCAGCTGCCTCGACAAGCCGGTCCTCGACGCCGTCGGCAACGAGGCCGTGTCCGGGTCCAAGGCGTTCACCACCGTCAACCTCAGCTCCGACGACCCGAGCGTCACCCTGTACCGCAGTGTCATGGCGCAGTACGCCCCCGACACCGATCCCGCCGGTCTGGCCTACATCGGCTACCAGGTCGTCGCCGCACTCGGTGAACTCAACGGCCTCGAGGGAGCCGTCGACGCCCAGACGTTCAAGAACGCGCTGTCCGAGGCCAAGGACGTTCCGCTCCCTGCCGCCCCGGGCATCACGTTCACCTGCAACGGCCAAGCCTTCCCGCCGCTGACGTCCCTGTGCAGCAAGGCGATCCTGGTCAGCGACGTGACCTCGGACGCCAAGCTCGAGAACACCGTCGTCACCAACAACTGATTCCGACCAGATCGGGGCCACACTCCGGCGTGGCCCCGATCGAGGAGTTCCATGACTGACCATCTAGCGTTCCTGGTTCTCGGCCTCGGCAATGGGGCCGTCTTCGCCGCACTCGGTCTTGCCCTGGTGATGACCTTCAAGAGCTCCGGCGTGGTCAACTTCGCCACCGGCGCGGTGGCCCTGTACGCCGCCTACACCTACGCTTTCCTGCGTCAGGGTGAACTCCTCAACCCCATACCCGGCTTCCCGACGACCATCTCGCTGGGTTCGGATGTGGGAGTCGCTGTCGCCGTGCTGATCTCCGTGGTGATCGCCGCGATCCTCGGCATCATCCTCTACCTGCTCGTCTTCCGGCCGATGCGCGCCGCACCGGCTCTGGCCAAGGCGGTCGCGGCTATCGGGCTGATGCTGGTCATCCAGGCGCTCATCGCCCTGCGCGTAGGAGAGAACACCCCCAGCGTCGGCCCGATCTTCAAGGTCGACACCTTCAAGATCGGCTCCAGTGCGGTGCCCACCGACCGGCTGCTGCTCGCCGTCGTCATCGTCGGGCTCGCCATCTGCGCCGGACTCGTGTTGCGCTACACCCGCTTCGGCGTCGCTACAGAGGCGGCCGCCGAATCCGAGAAGGGTGCACTCGTCACCGGTCTCTCCCCGGACCGTATCGCCATCGCCAACTGGGCATTGTCATCGGCGACCGCAGGCCTGGGCGGCGTGCTCATCGCCCCGATCGTGCCCCTCAATCCGGTCGCCTACACGATGTTCATCGTGCCGGCACTGGCCGCGGCGCTGGTCGGCAACTTCACCGCGATCTCGGTGACGGTCGGCGCGGGACTCGTCATCGGCATGCTCCAGTCGGAGGCCACCAAACTCCAGGCGACGTGGGACTGGATGCCCGACGCCGGTGTGGCCGAGGCGGTTCCGCTGATCCTCATCGTCGGGTTCCTCCTCCTCCGCGGTCAACCGCTGCCCGGACGCGGCGCGGTCATCCGCCAGGACCTCGGCCGCTCACCTCGTCCCGAACATCTGCTGGTCCCCGGGATCATCGGCGTCGTCGTCGCCGTCATCGCCCTGCTCGCCACGTCCGGCTCTCTCCGCCTGGCGGTGACCGCCACGATGATCTACGGGATCATCGCGCTCTCCCAGGTCGTGGTCACCGGGTACGCCGGGCAGGTGTCGCTGGCCCAACTGACCCTGGCGGCGTCGGAGCGTACGCGCTGAGCAGGCTGACCGAGAATCTGAACCTCCCGTTCCCGCTCGCACCTCTCCTCGCCGCCTGCGCTGCGATGGTCATCGGCGTGATCGTGGGGCTGCCGGCCCTCCGAGTGCGTGGCCTGCCGCTCATGGTCGCGACCCTCGCCCTGGCGGTCTTCTGCGAGGCATTCTGGTTCCGCAACCCGTCCCTGAACGGCGGTCTGCAAGGCGCACCGGTCGATTCGCCGTCGATCTTCGGCATCGACCTCGGCATCGGTGCGGGCGAGGGCTATCCGCGTCTCGCGTTCGGCATCCTGTGCCTCGTCGTCCTGACGGTCGTCGCCTACGGCGTCGCGGCGCTGCGACGAAGTGGACTGGGCGCGTCGATGCTCGCGGTCCGCGCCAACGAACGGTCCGCGGCCGCAGCCGGTATCAACGTCGGCGTCACCAAGCTCATCGCCTTTGCCATCGCCTCCTTCCTCGCCGGCCTCGGCGGTGCGCTGCTGGCGTATCAGCAAACGCTTGCCACGGCGGGCACGTATGCGGTCTTCGCCGGCATCGGCCTCTTCGCGGTCACCTACGTCGCCGGCGTCACCTCCATTTCCGGTGCGATCCTGGCCGGCGTGATCGCACCCGGTGGCGTGATGTACTTCGCCGTCGACAAATACGCGTCCTTCGGCGACTACTACATGCTCGTCAGCGGCATCCTGCTGGTCCTCACCGTCGTCACCAGTCCCGACGGCCTGGTCGGTTACCTGCACACGTTGCCGTACCCGGGTCGACGCAGCGCACCGCCGGCCGAACAACCTGCGGAGTCGTCCACGACACCCGTCGCCGACGCACCGACGCCGCCGAGCGGTTCGGTGGTCCTCTCCGTCCGTGATGTCACCGTTCGCTTCGGCGCGGTCACCGCCGTCCGCGACGTCGGCTTCGACGTCCGCGCCGGGGAGATCGTCGGCCTGATCGGCCCCAACGGGGCGGGCAAGACCACCCTGATCGACGCGATCAGCGGCTTCGCTTCAGCCGAGGGATCCGTCGCACTCGAGAGATCGGCGATCGACGGACTGGCCCCGCACCGCCGCAGCCGTGCCGGCCTCGGCCGCACATTCCAGGACATCGAGCTTTACGGCGAGTTGTCCGTCGCGGAGAACCTGGCGATCGCGGCACGACGCGCACCCGGTGACACCTCGGACAACGTGCGCGACGTCCTGCGGATGCTCGAGATCGCCCATCTGAGAGACGTTCCGGCCGCCGACCTGTCCCAGGGTCAGCGGCAGCTGGTCGCGGTTGCCCGGGTCCTGGCCGGCCAACCCAGAGTCGCGCTTCTCGACGAACCGGCGGCGGGACTCGACAGCACCGAGAGCCGCTGGCTGGGCGATCGACTGAGAGCTGCACGCGCACATGGGGTCTCGATGGTTCTGGTCGATCACGACATGGACCTCGTCCTCAGCCTGTGTGACCGGGTGATCGTGCTCGACCTCGGCGAGGTGATCGCCGACGGCACACCCGACGAGATCCGGACGTCACCCGCCGTTGTCGGGGCCTATCTGGGCACCCCGTCGTCGGCGAAGGCAGCCGAACCCCATGCAGTGAAGGAGATGTCGTGACGGTACTGGAATGCCACGGCCTCGACGCCGGATACAGCCGAGGGAACCCGTGTGTTCACGGCCTCGAGCTGTCCGTGGACGCGGGTGAGATCGTCGCCCTGCTGGGACCGAACGGTGCCGGGAAGACAACTCTGCTGACGACCCTGGCAGGATTGCTGCCGCGTCTCGGTGGTGAGGTCACCGTCGCCGGACAGTCGGTGCGTCCGGGCGACGCGCGTGCGGCGGTCCGTGCCGGACTTGTCCTCGTGCCCGACGACCGGGCGCTGTTCCGCCGCCTGACCACCCGACAGAATCTGCACCTGGCAACACGTCTGCGGGGACGGGCGCGTGCTGAGGCCGTCGACAACGTGCTCGGCCACTTCCCGTCGCTGACCAAACGCCTGACGGTCTCGGCCGGCGACCTCTCCGGCGGTGAGCAGCAGATGCTCGCCATCGCGCGTGCACTCCTACAGAACCCGAAGGTGCTGCTCATCGACGAACTGAGCATGGGTCTGGCGCCCATCGTCGTCGAAACGATCCTGCCTGTCCTGCGTCAGGTCGCCGACGCCGACCGCACTGCCGTCGTCCTGGTCGAGCAGCACGTGCGGCTGGCCCTCGAGATCGCTGACCGGGCCGTCGTACTCGTCCACGGCGAAGTGGGGCTGGAAGATTCGGCCGCTGTGCTGTCGACCGACATCGAGCGGATCGAGGAGGCCTACCTTGGGACGGCACGCGCGTAGACGCCCACGCAAGCGCATAGCCGACCCGTCGACCAGCGCGACAGCGGACCTCGGCGTAGGCGGTCTGGACTCAGGCGGTCTCGGGCTGCGGCCGGTAGATGGCGTCGGTGATGCGGTTGGCGATGTCGGCGTGGGTGAGAAACCGAGCGGGGGACAGGAGTTCGGCGCACACAGCGCTGACCATGAACTCGACGGCGGCCTCGGGGCCGGGGGACAGGTGCCGCGCGATCGGTGACTCGGTGATGAAGGCGAGCGCACGGTCGGTGACGATGTCGATCAGCGTCGGATGTCCCTCGCGCCGGATCAACCAAGGTGTCAGCGACGCCGCGTCGTACCGGAGCGCGGCCTGCACCAGTTCGTTGCCGGCGTTGTAGTCGAGGACCTCGCGGACGAGCATGTAGATCGTGCCCCGCGGGTCGTCGGCAAACCGCAGGCGGCTCAACATGACCCGCTCGAGTGCATCCAACTCGGAGGAGACGATGGCCGAGATCAACTGATCGCGGGATGCGTACCGGCGATAGATGGTGGCCCGGCTGATGCCGGCCTCCTTGGCGACCGCGGCCAGCGTGAGCGCACCGACACCGACACGACGCGCGACCGCGCGCGCCGCACTCGTGAGGTCTTCGCCGCTCGACATTCCGCCATCCTAGATCACCCCATGTGAAACACCCTTGCGGGATTTGTCTCAAGCGTGAGACTCTTCAGCCATGTCTGTATCAGTCCCGACCCGGGCGCCTTCACGTGAGACCGGTGGAGAATCCCCGTGGGATTCTCAGCACGAAGAGTTCGACTACGAGATCGACGACATCGAGGGTCAGATCCCGTCCTCCCTGCGTGGCGTCCTCTTCCGCATCGGACCCGGTCGCTTCGAGATCGGTGGACATCCGATGACCCACATCTTCGACGGCGACGGCATGGTGTCCCGTTTCGACATCTCGCCCGACCGCATCCACTACCGCAATCGTTATGTCCGCACGCGTAGCTTCAAGCGTGCCAACGAGACTCAGCTCCCGCCGAAAGGGTTCAACACCCAACGCGTCGGCGGACCGCTTGCCAACGCGCTGAAGTTTCCCGAGAATCTCTCCAACACCAGCGTTCTGGTCCACGACGACGTGCTCTACACGCTGTGGGAAGGCGGACGACCGCACCGCCTCGACGCCGAGACGCTCGAGACGTACGGCAGCGAATCCTTCGACGGCGCGCTCAAGCGCATCGGTGCGTTCTCCGCACACCCCAAGGTCGACCCGAACACCGGTGACGTCTTCAACTTCGGACTCGACTTCTTCCCGCGGCCGATGATCCGCTGCTACCGGCTCGACAAGTCCAAACGCCTGCACAACGTCGGCACGGTGCCGATCCCCAAGCTCGGTTTCGTGCACGACTTCGCGCTCACCGAACGTCACCTGGTCTTCGTCCTCGGACCGCTGGTCGTCAGCCGGCCCATCCCGGTCGCATTGGGGATGCGCCCGTTCGGTGAGGCGCTCTCGTACAAACCGGAGTTGGGCACGACCATCGTCCTCGTACCGCGGGACGGTGGGAAAGCCACACGCATCGAGACGGATTCGCTGTTCCACTTCCATGTGGCGAATGCCTACGAAGCCGGACCCGAGACCGTCGTCGACATCGTCGCCCACGACGCGACCGGCGGATGGGCGCAGTGGAACAACTACCTGTGCAACTTCCGCGACAAGGCCGGACCCGCATTCGGCGGAACCCTCACCAGGCTGCGGATCAACCGCAACACCGAAGCCGTTGTGCGTGATCCACTAAACGAGCTCGGATGCGAGTTCCCGCAGGTGGATCCGCGGCTCGTGACCACCGCACACCGCTACGCGTACTTGGCGGAGGCCTCCGTACGCGGGGGCGACCCCGATTCGATCACGACCGTCGACACGACGACCGGAGCGCAGGATCGCTACACCACGCCGGGCAACACCGTGTGCGAGCCCCTGTTCGCCGAGGATCCCGAGAACCCGGGTGAGGGTCGCGGCTGGTTGCTCAGCCTCGAACACCGGCCGTCGGACAAGCGATCCCGGTTGATCGTGTTGAACGCCGAACGCCCGAGCGCGGGCCCGGTCGCCATCGCCACGCTCCGGCATCACGTGCCGATGACGTTTCATGGGGCGTACAAGGCGGCCACGTCGGAATAGTCCGATGCACTTGGGGATACCACTCCTGATGTCTGAGGTGCGAGGAGCGTGAGCGACGAGCCACGAAGACCTGGTGAGGTACGGTCGCCGGCCCTTCGTGGCTCCTCGCTATCGCTCGTCGCACCTCAGGGAGCGAGTGGGGTTGCCGGACTTCGTTCGTCGCACCTCAGGGAGCGAGTGGGGTTGCCGGACTTCGTTCGTCGCACCGCAGGGAGCGAGTGGGCCTACATCCGTCGAAATGAAGTCGCGGGCGACTTCGATGCGGCTCAACGACTTCGATCGAGGTCGTGCAGCCGGGTTGAGTTCGCACGCGACATCAATCCGGGTGCGCGCCGCTACCCCTCGAGATAACTCGCGCGCGGCTTTCATCGCTTCGATCCGGCGTCGTAACAACTGTTCCGCGGCGTTCCGGTCGTAGTCGCATTCCCAGGTGATGTTGTCGACTCCCACCGCGTAGCGGTGTCGATGCCGTGCTGGTCTTCGATGAAGCACCCGAACATGTGCTTGCGAAACAGACCCGACAGTCGGACCATCTGATTGATGAGCTTGTCCAGCGACCAGGCGCACGACACGTTCTCGGTCAGCGTCGACCGTCGACGAGGATCGCGGCCACCTTGATGTCACGGTGTGTGACCAAGGATTGCGGCGGGGGTGGCCCCCGGACGACGCCGGTAACCCTCGAACATGATGAGCGGGAGCGACGCGGACGCAAGATGATCTCGCCGGGCCGACCGTCGCGGCACCTCGTCGCCCTGGTCGTCGACAATGGCGGGCTTCAGTCCATCACGTCCCGGACACGGGTGGTCTCGTGTCCGGCGAGGAGCGCCTGGTTGGAGTTCTTCATGTGACGCTGCCAGTGGGCTGCGGCCTCGGCGCCGTCGCCGGCGCGGACGAGGTCGACGAGCTTCTGGTAGGAGCGGATGAGCTTGGTGTACTGCGCGCGCGGCATCGGGTCGTCGTCGATGGTGTTGGCGATGTGGCGCTCGGCGATCTCGCTGAGCATGCCCGCGATCATTTCCATTGCCGAGTTGCCGGACAGCTCGACAATGCGGCGGTGGAACCAGACCGATGCCTGGGCCATGGTGCCGTTCTCGAAGGCCTCGTCGAGTTCGTTGTCGATGATCGCCTGGAGTTCGTCGAACGCATTGGTGTCACCGGTCTCCGCGAGCATCTCCGCGGCTGCGGGTTCGATGACCTCGCGGGCCCGCATGACTTCGGCGACCGTGGTCCCGGACAGCTCCAGCAACAGTCCTGCCGGACGCGCGACGATCTCGGGGCCGGGGACACGGATCCGGGCACCAGTACGCGAACCGCGACGCACCTCGACCAGCCGCTCGGACTCGAGGACGCGGACCGCTTCACGCAGCGTCGGGCGGCTCACCTGGAAGTGCGCCATGAGATCGGCTTCGTGCGGGAGGAAATCGCCGTCCTTGAGCCGACCGTCGACGATCATCCGACGCAGGGTGCGTGCCACCAGCTCAGCGGTCTTGGGGGACCGGATCGCACCGCTCGTGGTCGCGGGGACCATCATGGGAGCCAGGTTGACGGGCTTGGTCATGAGTACCTTCCTCGTGCTTGACCACCGACGCTCCCGAGGTGAGGGCGGCGGCCGAACCGGATCTGATCCCCGGGCCGATCTGATACACCCAGTTGTCAAACCCAGTGATACAAGTCGATTCTACGCAACCGCGGCGAGCTGGTCGGCGGCAGAACCGATCGCAGCATCGTTGACATGCAAGCGTGCGCTTGCCTATCGTCAGGTGTGGCAGACGTATTCCATGCTCTCGACGATCCGACGCGGCGTGCGATCCTCGACGAACTCGCCGACCGTGACGGTCAGACGCTGTTCGAGATCTGCGGACGACTCACCACGAAGCGGGGCTTGAGCCTGACCCGCCAGGCCATCTCGCAGCATCTGGGCGTTCTCGAGGCCGCCGGGCTGGTTCACACAGAGAAGCGCGGACGCGCCAAGTTCCACTACTTTGATCCGGCACCACTGGCGGACATCGCCAGACGGTGGCCGGTGACACGAAAGGCATGACATGAGAATCACGTTGACCTCGATCTTCGTCGACGACCAGCGCAAGGCGCTGAGTTTCTACACCGACGTACTGGGCTTCACCAAACATCACGACATCCCGATGGGGGAGAACACGTGGTGGCTCACCGTGAAGTCGCCCGAAGCGCCCGAGAGCGCCGAACTCCTACTGGAGCCGGCCGGGCATCCGGCCGTGAAGCCCTACCGGGATGCGCTCGTCGAAGACGGGATCCCGTTGGCGCAGTTCACCGTCGACGACGTCGAGGCCGAGTACCGGCGACTCAGGGAACAAGGCGTCGTCTTCACCCAGGAACCGACCGACATCGGCACTGCGGTGGTGGCCGTCTTCGACGACACCTGCGGAAACCTGATCCAGATCGCCGCGATCAAGGACGCCTGATCGGCATCCGCGCGGTCACACCCCGACGAGCGGCTTGGTCAGCGGCGGGATCTCGACGACCCGTGCTCGCAGCGCGTCGGGGTCGCCCTGGAACGTGGCAACCCACCATCCGATGTTCGGCGCCTTCCGTCGCCGACCGTCTTGATCGGACTCCCACCGGGTCAGCGCGGGTTCGGCAATCAGCAGCGGGGTCGCCGGGTCCTTCTCGATCTCGAGCCGGCGTCGCTGGAGTCGGTGGCGAATGGTGGTGCCGTGCAGTCGGAATGGCCCGATCGCGAGTTTGGCCAGGTTGACGATCTGATATGCGGCGTTCATCGACTTGTTCGCGGCATAACGGGGGAGCGTCGGATCGACGGGCTGCCGGATGGCGGTGAAGCGGTCGTAGGAGAACTCGAGGCCACGCAGGCTCGCCTCCCACACCATCCAGGCAAGGGTGAGTTCGGACGGTTCGACAACTTCCAGCCCACCGCCGATGTCGGAGTGGACACCCTCGAACCAGACCTGTTTCACGTCCGTCTGCGTGTTGTCGGCCTTTTCCCAGACACACGGATCGAAGGTCAGCCGGCACTCGTCGATTGCCAGCGCCTGCCGGGCGACCTCGACCCGCTTCCCGAGGTTCACGTCGTGGAACTTGTGTTTGTGCCGGGTGATGCCGGGTACGCCGAGGGCGCCGACGGTGTCGAACACTCCGATGAAGGCGACCGGGACCTCGCGACCGAGCGGAGCGTGTCTTTCCTTGTCCCGGTACAGCTGCAGGGCTTTCTCGAACAGGTTGCTCGTGGGGTCCTCGGCCAGCTGGCGTGGCGTGATCAGACCGACCTTGCCGATCATCCCGGCCAGACTCCTCGCGGTGTAAGCGCCCCGACTGAATCCGAACACGAAGATCTCGTCATCGGGCTCGTAGTTGAGGACGAGAAAGCGGTACGCATCGAGAAGATTCGCGTCCAGACCACGACCGAAGGCGCCCCCGAAGACGCGGTCGGACCACGAGGAACCCGTACCGACACCGTTGACGTAGTGGACGAGTTGGACCGCGCCGTCGGCGGCGTCGGTCTTCACGGCGCGAGCGATCTTCTCCACGTTGGAGATCCGCGGATCCTTGGCCGATTTCCAGGTGCCATCGCAGCAGATGATCAGTCGTTTCCTCATGTCGGCCCCTTGGCTTCGACGGCTCCGACACATCGACGGTAACGCCGCAGACCGGTACCCGCAGCCCGGGTCAGTCGTACGGTTTACTGGTCTGATGAGCAACCTCGCGTCTCGACTGATGGGCGCCGCACTCGCCGCAGGCGCCGCCGCGTCTGCCGTGCTCGGAGTCGGTTCGGCGGCGGCAGCGCCCACGGTCCTTGCCCCAGGGACACAAGGCCTGGCTCCCGGCCTCGCCGTGTCGTACACGCTCGCCTCGAACGAGGCTCGGACGCAGGGTGTTCCGATCTGGATCACCTCGGGGAAGCGGTCGGATGCCGAGCAACGGCAGCTCTGGCGGAACGCGATCGCCACCTATGGCAGTCCCGAGGCCGCCAGACGCTGGGTCCTGCCCGCCGAAGAGTCACCGCACGTTCGCGGCGAGGCGGTCGACGTCGGCCCGTGGGACGGTGCGGCCTGGCTCGAACGCAACGGTCACCGGTGGGGGCTGTGCCGGACCTTCGTCAACGAGTGGTGGCATTTCGAACTCGCGACCACACCGGGGACTCCGTGTCCGCCGATGTGGCCGGATGCCGCGGTCCGGGCGGATCGGCGCGGAATCTGATCGAACGGTCGTAGGCTGTCGATCGACGGGTCGCACGCTCGTCATCTCCTCACACGGACCGAGAGCCGGTCCTGGTGATCAGGAGGTCGACCATGCACTACTCAATCTTGTTGCACTACCCCGAGCACGACGCCTCGACGCTCGGCGAGGAAGCCATCCAGGCCGGGCAGGCCGCATTCTCGGCGTACACCCGTGCGCTGCAGGACGCCGGAGTCCTCGTGACTGCCGAAGTGCTACGGCATTCGTCCGCCACCACGACGATCCGGAAGGTCGGCGGCGAGCTCGTCGTCCAGGACGGGCCCTTCGCAGACACCAAGGAGCAACTCGGCGGAACGATCGTCATCGATGTCGATGACCTGGATGCCGCCATCGACTGGGCAAGTCAGGCGCCTCCGATCGACTGGGGTGTCATCGAGATCCGTCCCGGTGCCACTTACACCGTGAACGGGGCCTGGACCCCCAACGGATGATGCCGTACCGATGACCCGGGACGGGGCGCACGCCGCCGCCGATCATGCCGCACGCGAGTCGTATTCGCGGCTGGTAGCGCTTCTCGCCGCCGCATCCGGCGACCTCGCACTCGCCGAGGACGCGTTGTCGACCGCCTTCGAACGCGCGCTGAGCACGTGGCCCGAGCACGGCACGCCGGAGAAACCGACCGCGTGGCTGCTATCCGTTGCCCGCAACCACCAGCGTGATGTCTGGAAATCCGCCGCATACCGGAAGTCGGTCGACTTCGACGATCGGGCCGACAAAATCGCGGAGGTCAGCGTGACACCCATCGACGAACTCGGCCCCGATGCGATCGGCGACAAGCGGCTCGAGCTGCTGTTCACCTGCGCACACCCGGCGATCGACCCGGCCATCCGGACACCGCTGATGTTGCAGGCGGTGCTCGGATTCGAGGCAGCCGATGTCGCCGCGGCGTTCGCGGTGGCCCCCGCGACGATGGCGCAACGCCTCGTACGCGCGAAGCGACGTATCCGGGACGCCCGCATCCCGTTCGTCGTTCCCGGCCGCGCGGCCATGCCGGCACGTCTGTCCGCCGTTCTCGAGGCGATCTACGGGTGCTTCGCAATCGCCTGGGACGATCCGGCCGGCTCCGGTACCGACGCCGTCGACTCGATGGCCGGGGAGGCGCTGTATCTGGCGGTGACGCTCGCCGACCTCCTCGATGATGAGCCCGAGGCGTGGGGCCTGGCCGCTCTCATCGCCCTCTCGTCGGCACGCGTCCCTGCCCGCACCGGATCGTTCGTCCCGCTGGAGGAACAGGACCCAGAACTGTGGAACGGAGACCTGATCCGCGACGGCGAAGCGATGCTCCGGCGTGCCGCCGCCCTCGGCGCTCCGATGGGACGGTTCCAGCTCGAGGCCGCGATGCAGTCGGTTCACAACGACCGCGCACGCACCGGCGTCGTCGACTGGGACGCTCTGCGGACATTGTCGGCCGCCCTCGTCATCGTCACCCCGACCGTGGGTGCACAGGTGGCTCACGCCGCGATCGTGGGGCGCGCGGGGTCACCAGCCGAAGGTCTGGCTCTGCTCGACCGACTCGAAGCAGAGCACGATCTCGACGACTTCCAGCCGTTTCACGCCACACGAGCGGATCTCCTCTCCCGCACCGGGTCTGCGGCGGCCGCACGGCACCACTTCGAGCGTGCCGCAGTGCTGTCGCGTGACCCGCGTGTCCGCGACTGGTTACGCCGCCGTGTGGACCACGTGTGCTGATGCGATTCACGCCGCAGCGGACGCCGGCGCAACGGACGAGGCCGGGGTCATAGGAGTCGACTAACCCTGCCATAGGTGCAAATCATCGGCCGCACAGCGCTTTCCGCAGGCTCACGGCCTAGGGTGATGACTCGGAACGACAAGTCGGACAACGGGTGTCCGCCACCGTAGGGAGGCCGTAATGACCGCAATCGCCGAGGCCATCACCGACCTGACCTCCGAGCCCTATCGCTCACGCCGCAATCACTGGAACAACCAGGTCTGCCGGCACGCGCTGATGACCCCCGCCGAGCCCGCGATCACCTACCTCGACGAGACCCGCACGTGGAAGCAGATCGAGGACCGGTCCCGTGCCTTCGCCGCGGCGTTGAGTCGACGCGGTGTGGGATTCGGCGACCGGGTCATGATGGCGCTGCTCAACCGCACCGAATACGCCGAGGCGATTCTGGGAGCGACCCTGATCGGGGCGATCGCGGTGCCCGTCAACATCCGCATGAGTCCCGCCGAGCTCGCCTACCTCATGACCGACAGCGGCGCGGCCGTCGTCGTCACAGAGACGGCGCTGACCGGCGTCGTCGATGCCGCACGCGCCCTGGACGGCGGCACGAACACGGTGATCGTCGTCGGCGAGAGCGACACACCCGAACATCTCTCGTTCGAGGACCTCGTCGCCGAGGACCCGTCGGACCTTCCGCTGGTAGACGTCCCCGAGGACGCCGTCGCGATCATCATGTACACCTCGGGCACCACCGGCCGGCCCAAGGGCGCGATGCTCACCCATCAGAACTTCCAGTCGCAGGCCGTCACGTCGATCTCCACCACGAATCCACGGACCGGTGACGTGGCGTCGATCGTCCCGCCGATGTTCCACATCGCCGGCCTCGCCACCTTCGCGATGGTCTTCTACCGCGGCATCCGCGCGGTCATCCATCCGCTCGGTTCCTTCGACCCCGACGCCATGCTCGACACCCTCGAGCGGGAGGGATCGACCTCGGTGTTCATGGTGCCCGCGCAGTGGCAGGCGGTCTGCGCCGCGCAACGGGCGCGCCCCCGGGAACTCCGGTTGCGTCACCTCAGCTGGGGCGGGGCCCCGGCGTCGGACACCGTCCTCGACGCCATCAACGAGACGTTCCCCGGAGTTCTCAACATGACGTCGTTCGGGCAAACCGAGATGTCGCCGGTGACCTGCATCCTGGAGGGCAAGGACGCCCTGCGGAAGATCGGATCGATCGGCAAGGTGGTGCCCGCGGTGACCGCGCGCATCGTCGACCCGCTGATGAACGACGTCGCGCCCGGCGAGGTGGGGGAGATCGTCTATCGCGGCCCGACCCTGATGAAGGGGTACTGGAACAAGCCTGAGGAGACCGCCGAGGCGTTCCGCGGCGGCTGGTTCCACTCCGGCGACCTGGTCCGCCAAGACGAGGACGGATTCCTCTTCGTGGTCGACCGCGCCAAGGACATGGTGATCTCCGGCGGCGAGAACATCTACTGCGCCGAGGTCGAGAACGTCCTCTACGGCCACCCGAGTGTCGCCGAAGCCGCGGTCATCGGCCGGGCGGACCAGAAATGGGGCGAGGTGCCCGTCGCCGTCGTCGTCCTCGCCGAGGGCGTCGGCAATCCGACCCTGGCCCAGCTGGAGCCTCATCTGAACGAGCACCTGGCGCGGTTCAAGCACCCCAAAGACCTCGTCATCGTCGGCGAACTGCCGCGCAACGCCGGGGGCAAGGTCACGAAACCCGTGCTGCGCCAGCGCTTCGGCAGCAAGGACGCCGGTCTGTCCGACTGACCCGGCGAAATCTCGCGAGCTACCCGGTGAGTCTGCGTAGGGTGTGACGCAGACAACAATGTCGACCATCGCACGATCGACACGGGAGCCAGTGAATGACTGCAACCACCGAAGCCGCCGCCGACCTGACCACCGAGCCCTACCGGTCACGCCGCAACCACTGGAACAACCAGGTTCACCGACATGCGCTGATGACGCCGGACAACGTGGCGATCACCTACCTGGACAAGTCCACGACGTGGAAGCAACTCGATGACCGGTCACGGGCGTTCGGTACGGCGCTCAGCCGACTCGGTGTGCAGTTCGGCGATCGCATCCTGATGGTGCTGCTCAACCGGACCGAATACGTCGAGGCCGTCCTGGGTGCGACGCTGATCGGCGCCATCCCGGTTCCGGTGAACATCCGGATGAGCCCGGCCGAGGTCGCCTACCTCGTCGCCGACAGCGGCGCCAAAGTCATCGTGACCGAGAAGCTCCTCGCGCCGCTGGCCGATGCCGTGAGTGCGTCCACCGGCGGGATCGACACCCTGATCGTCGCCGACGGCAGCGAGAACCCGCAGCATCTGGAGTACGAAGGCCTCCTCGCCGAGGGCGACGCGGACCTGCCGGCGGTCGATGTCCCCGAAGACACCGTCGCGGCGATCATGTACACCTCGGGCACCACCGGAAAGCCCAAGGGCGCCATGCTGACCCACCAGAACTTCCATGCGCAGGCGGTGACCACGATGGCCACCACCGCGTCGGCCGATGCCGACGACGTGGCGTCGGTCGTCCCGCCGATGTTCCACATCGCCGGCCTGGCCGCGTTCGCCCCGGTCTTCTACCGCGGCATCCGCGCCGTCATCCACCCGCTCGGCGCCTTCGACCCCGACGCCATGCTCGACACCCTCGAAAGAGAAGGCACCACCTCGGTGTTCATGGTGCCCGCCCAGTGGCAAGCGGTGTGCGCAGCCCAGAAGGCGCGACCGCGAAAGCTCCGCCTGCGCAACATCAGCTGGGGTGCCGCCCCGGCGTCGGACACCGTCCTCAACGCGATGGGCGAGGCCTTCCCCGACGCGCTCAACATGACCGCGTTCGGACAGACCGAGATGTCCCCGGTGACGACGATCCTGGAGGGGAAGGACGCACTGCGCAAACAGGGTTCGATCGGCAAGGTGGTGCCCGCGGTGACCGCGCGAATCGTCGACCCGCTGATGAACGACGTGAAGCCCGGCGAGGTGGGGGAGATCGTCTACCGCGGGCCCAACCTGATGAAGGGCTACTGGAACAAGCCCGAAGCCACCGCGGAAGCGTTCCGCGGCGGCTGGTTCCACTCCGGCGATCTCGTGCGCGAGGACGAGGACGGGTTTCTCTACGTCGTCGACCGCGCGAAGGACATGATCATCTCCGGCGGCGAGAACATCTACTGCGCCGAGGTCGAGAACGTCCTCTACGGCCACCCGGCGATCATGGAGGCCGCCATCATCGGTCGCGCACACGAGAAGTGGGGCGAGGTGCCGGTCGCCGTCGTGGTCCTGGCCGAAGGCGTCACCGATCTGACCCTGGCCGACCTGGAGGCCCACCTCAACGAGAACCTGGCACGGTTCAAGCACCCCAAGGATCTCGTCATCATCGACGAGCTTCCGCGCAACGCGGGTGGCAAGGTCGTGAAGCCGAAACTGCGCGAGACCTATGGCAGCAAGGATGCCGGGCTCGCCGACTGACCGTTTCCACAGCATGAACCAATCAACCCGCCACCTCGAGGAGGTGGCGGGTTGATCCTCTCAATGGTGGGTCTGTCCGACCATCACTACTTCTTCTTGTTCTTCTTCTTGTCCTTCGGCGGGCGGGTCGCTGCGAGCTCTCGCCCGCGCCGCCGATAGCGCCAGATGAACCATCCGACGACGATCGCGAGAAGGACGCCGATGATCACGCCCCATGCGGTGGCGGCGCGGAAACCGGGTGCGTCGACGTCGAAGATGCGTTCACCCGCGTGTGCACCGTTGCCGCCGCCGATGACGACGGTCAGCGTCAGCAGGTTGGGGATCGCCACGATGACGCCGACCACGGCGAACGCGATGGCGGGGACATTTCGCATGCGGCTGCGACTCAGGAACGCGAACGTGAACAGCAGCAGCGGCACGAAGGTGCAGACGACACCGAGGACGAGGCCGGTCCAGACACCGCTGGCCATCGACCCGTCGACCCGGCGACCGATCTGTCCGGCCCACCACCGCGGCAGGAACGCCTCGAGGATGAAGTACGTGATCACCAGCAGGGCGGCGATGATCAGGCCGATCACGACCTTCTTGACGATCGTGTTCGCACGTTCGGCAGCCGTCGGTTTCAGTGACGTGTCGGTCGTCCCCGGCGTAGCCGGCGGTGTCGAGCCTGCCGTCGTACCCGGCAGTGTCGAGCCTGCCGGTGTCGACGCGGGCGGGACCGGCGAGGTGTGCGACCCGGGCGGCGGACCGGCCGGATCTGACGAATGGGCCGAGAACTGCTCGTTACTCATGAGGCCGAGTGTAGGCGCGAAAGATGACCTTTCAGGTGCGACGCCGCCGAGGATCGGCAGACGTCGGCGGACCGGTGTCGCGAATCCCGCCGTAGATTCCGCGTCGCACGATCCACGGTTGCAGCACCGCGTCCACCGACCAGGCCGGGAATCGGAACGCCCGTCCGTTCGGCGCGAACACCTGCAGACCGTCGTGCTGCACGCCGAGAACCGACCCCCACCGCCGTCGGGGCGGCACATAGGTCCGCGCACGGTCGGGGCGACCCGACAGGTCCCCGCGGATGTTGTGGGCGAGAATCCGGTCGGCTCGGTTGCGAGCCGAGCTCCGGAGTGCGTCGGTCGCGGCGATGTCCCCGACGGCATAGACGAACCCGTGTCCGGGCACCCGCAGTTCCGGTGTCACGCGCACGAACCCGCCCGGATCGAGGAGGTCCGGTGGCAGCCACTCCGAGTTCGGTATCACCCGACCGATCGCCCAGAGCACCGCGTCCGCCCGCACCGGCTCCTGCCCGGTGGTCCAGCGCACGGGTCCGCTGGTGATCTCGTCGCAGGCGAAGCCATCTGGTACCTGCGCGCGGTGTCCGCCATGCACTCCTACGCCGAGCCCGCGCAGCCGCGTCGACACGTTCTGCCAGGTTCGCCGGTGGTGACGGGGTAGCGCGCGGTCGCCGGGGTGGTAGAGCTCGATCCGCTTGCCCGGCCACGTCGCGGCCAGGTTCGCCGCCGCGCTCACCGCGGCGGCACCGCCGCCGATCACCGCGATCGAATCCGCCTCCGCCAGGCGGTGATGCGCTGCGGCGAGGTCCCGGTCGACGTCGGCAGGAGACTGTAGGACCGGACGCCGCCAGAAGCCGTTGCGGACCCCGGTTGCGATGACCAGGGCGTCGAACGGTTCGACGTGCTCGGTTCCGTCGGCGTCGGTGACCGTGACCGTTCGTCCATCGAGATCGGCCGCGGTCAGTGATCCGTGGACCGTGCGGACGCGGTCCAGCTTGCGGAACCGATCGAATGGGATCCGGTAGTCGCGGGCCCAGGTGTCGGGTCGGCTGAGGCGGAGTCCGAGTTCTTGACCGCTGACCAGCCCGGGCTTCGACGAGACCCCGACGACGTCGGCGTGCCCGGACAGATGGATCGCGGTGAGGATTCCTGTGTCACCGAGGCCGGCGATGACGACGCGGGGTCGGGTCATCCGGGGACGTGCTCGGTCGATTGCGGTGGTCGGGCACCGCGCGGCGGGCGGGGTACGAACAGCGATACCCGGTCGACGACATCGGCGTAACCGGGGCGTCGAGACAGGCTGCGCTGCTCCATCATCGGAATGCTGGCGCCCAGGAACATCGCCAGCATCACCACGACACCCAGGAGCAACCACCACCAGTCGGAGGGAGATGCGGCGATGCCGAACAAGGCCATCGCAACCCAGAAGGAGAACTCGCCGAAGTAGTTCGGATGTCGGGACCATGACCACACACCGGTGTCCAGGACCGCTCCCGGTGTGCGTTGTGCCGTGAAACGACGCAACTGGGCGTCGGCGGCCGATTCGAGGCCGATGGCGGCGAACCCCACGGCCGCGGCCAGTGCGGTCAGCCAGACGATCGTCGAATCCGAATGGGTCACCGCGACATACACCGGGACCATGCCCAGGAACACCTGGATGGTGGGAATGACGTGGATGGCGAACAGGTCGACGACGATCGCGGCACCACCGGCGCGCTGCTTGAGCAGTCCGTAGCGCCAGTCCTCGTGGTCCAGACCCGGCCACCCGGTCGCCCAGTTGGCGGTCAGCCTGATCGCCCAGATCCCGACGACGACGGCGATGACCCAGCAGTGCACGGCATCGACGCCGACATCGCCTGCAGCCCACCAGTACACGAGCAGCACGGGCGGAATGACGCTCCAGTAGGCGTCGTACATGCTCGAGTTCGAGTACCAGCGGCTGAAGCCGAAGATCACAAGAGTCGCCCAGAGGTCGGCGACGAGGGTGTCGAGCCACAGATGACCGGTGTCGGGTCCCGACCACAGCCACGCGGCGGCGACCCCCAGTGCCACCACGTAGGCGATGACAACACGCACGAACGACGCTGTCCGGCTCACGATGTCTCGTCCCTACCGTCGGCGGATCACAGTTGTTGCTCGATGGACCCGACCAGTTTCTCGGGTTTGGTGGCCGGTGCGAATCGTTCGACGACGACACCGTCGCGATTGACCAGGAACTTGGTGAAGTTCCACTTGATCCGCCCGCCGAACACCCCCGACTTCTGCGTGCGCAGCCACTCGAAGAGAGGGTGGGCGTCGGGTCCGTTCACGTCGACCTTCGCAAACATCGGGAACGTGACGTCGTAGGTCAGCGAGCAGAAGTTCTTGATCTCTTCTTCGTTGCCGGGCTCCTGATGGGCGAACTGGTCGCACGGGAAGCCGAGGACCCGCAATCCCTGATCCTGGTAGTCGCGATGCAGCGTCTCGAGCCCTTGGTATTGCGGCGTGAAGCCGCACTTCGACGCGGTGTTCACGATCAGCAATGGGTCGCCCCGGAACGTCGAGAGGTCGACGGGGTTGCCGTCGATCCCGGTCGCGGTGAAGTCATACGCGGAAGTCATGTCGCCACGCTACTTCCGGTCGGCCC
Source organism: Gordonia sp. CNJ-863 (assembly GCF_001942325.1). NCBI lineage: Bacteria > Bacillati > Actinomycetota > Actinomycetes > Mycobacteriales > Gordoniaceae > Gordonia > Gordonia sp. CNJ-863. Next base: position 27,032 of record NZ_MKKG01000017.1, on the reverse strand, counting down.
AGAACAGCACGCATTGAACCGAACCCGCAGGCTACGAGCGTCAGTCGCCGAATCGTTCGGTACGGATCCGGGCTGGGTCGTGGCCGGCGTCGACCATCCACGTCGCACAGCCCTCGACGAACCTGTTCGGTCCGCAGATGTAGACGGTCGGCGACTTCGACGGGTTCATGGTGAGCGCGGCCAGCTCTTCCGAGTCGAGGCGCCCTGCTGGTCTCTGCGAACCTGCGGGTGCGACGCGTGTATGGACCAGATGGAGATCCATGCGGCGGTGCTCCAGGAGCTGCCGGATCTCGTCGCGGTAGTAGACGCGTTCGGGGCTGCGCACCGAGTAGACCAGGGAGAAGGGCGTGAGCGGTGCGTCGACCTCGCGGCTCCGGATCATCGACATGAGTGGCGCGACCCCGGATCCGCCGCCGATCAGCTGCACCGGGCGGTCGTCGCCGGAGGCCCAGGTGAAGTACCAGCCGTGTGGGCCGCTGATCTCCAGCGGGTCGCCGACCTCCACGACGTCGACCAGGTAGGGGGACACTTCGCCGTCGTCGAGACGTTCGACGGTGACCTCGATCGATCGGGTCTCCCGGGCGTCCGACACCGAGTAGGTGCGGGCGGTGGAGTAGCCGTCCTCTGCGGTGAGTCGGATGTCGACATGCTGGCCGGGTAGCACGTGGACGGGTTCGGGGAGAGCCAGCCGCAGGGTGCGTGCGGACGGGGTGATGTCGACGACGGAGGTGACCGTGGTGAGCAGCCAATCGGTCACGAGTACCGCTGCTCACGCCAGGGGTCGCCGTACATGTGATACCCGCGTTCCTCCCAGAAACCCGGCGTGTCCTCGGGCATGAACCGAAGGCGCCGAACCCATTTCGCGCTCTTCCAGAAATACAGGTGGGGGACCAGAAGCCGGGCGGGCCCGCCGTGTTCGGGTGCCAGGGGCTCCCCGTCGTAGGTGTCGGCGATCCAGCCCCGTCCGCCGGTCAGGTCGGCGAGCGGGACGTTGGTGGTGTACCCGCCGTGGCAATGCGCCATGACGTACGGTGCCGGTTCGAAGGGCAGCGCACCGACCAGAGTGTCGAAGGAAACCCCGCGCCAGCGCGTCGCGAACTTCGACCACCGTGTGACGCAATGGATGTCGGTCGTGATCTCCTCGTGGGACAGCGCCTGGAACTGCTCCCAGGTGAACGTCGTCGCACGGTGTTCGGCGGACTGCACGGCGAGCGACCATTTGTCCAGGGGCACCGACGGAGTGGGCTCGGCCGACAACACCGGGAAATCGAGGGTCGTGTACTGGCCCGGTGGAAGGCGGCGGGCATCGCGGTCGCGGCGGCCCACGAAGCCTCGGTTGACGATCGCCATGGTCGCGGAGTCTACGCGCAGCTGAACGGGACGGCTGTGTGGCGAAGTTTGGCGGAACATCGACCGTGGGCATTCCGGGGCATGGCGATCAACAAGAACGACACCGTCCGCTGGAACACCTCGCAGGGTCAGACCGAGGGGACCGCGGAGGAGAAGCGAACCAAGGAGTTCACGTTCGAGGGGCAGAAATTCAAAGCCAGTGAGGACGAACCCTATTGGATCGTGAAGTCGTCGAAGACGGGCGCCAAGGCAGCCCACAAGGAGTCGTCATTGAGCAAGAAGTAGACGGTGCGATACCGCCGAACGTGCGGTTTAGCGGCAGTCGCTCACGTTTCGGGCCTACCTCACCGGCTGCTGTGCAACGCTTATGGCGATCGCCGAATCTGGAGGTTTGCCATGCCCACCGGAGTATCCGACGCCACCGGGCGGCCACCTGCTGATCTCGCCGTCGACGTCCGTAAGCTGCACAAGTCCTTCGGCAGTTTCGAGGCCCTTCGCGGACTCGATCTCGAGGTCCGCCGCGGTGAGGTCCACGGGTTCCTCGGCCCCAACGGTGCCGGCAAGTCGACGACGATCCGCGTCCTCCTGGGCTTGCTGCGTGCCAACGCGGGTGAGGTGCGACTGCTCGGCGGGGATCCGTGGCGCGACGTCGTCGAACTGCATCGCCGACTGGCGTATGTGCCCGGCGACGTCTCGCTGTGGCCGTCGATGACCGGCGGCGAGATGATCGATCTCCTCGGTTCGATGCGTGGTGGGCTCGATGAGGACCGACGCGCCGACCTCGTCGAACGTTTCGAGCTCGACACCGCCAAGCGTGGCCGCCAGTACTCGAAAGGCAACCGCCAGAAGGTGGCGATCGTCGCCGCCCTCGCGTCGGACGTCGAACTGCTCATCCTCGACGAGCCGACATCGGGCCTGGACCCGTTGATGGAGAACGTCTTCCAGGAGGTCGTCGGGGAAGCCAAGGCGCGTGGCACGACCGTCCTGCTGTCGAGTCACATCCTCGCCGAGGTCGAATCCCTCGCCGACCGTGTGAGCATCATCCGCGACGGCGTCATCGTCGAGACCGGCACGCTGACCGAGCTGCGCGGTCACACCCGGACCGCGGTGCGCGCCGAACTCGACACCGTCCCGGCCGCCGATCGGCTCACCGACTTCCACGATGTGGACGTCGACGGTCACCGTCTCAGCGCGACAGTCGATTCCGATCGGATCGGCGCGGCGATGGAGGTGTTGACGGCGAGCGGGCTGCGGTCACTCACCGTCGAACCACCTTCTCTCGAGAGTCTGTTCCTGCGGCTCTACGACAGCGACAGTGACGGGGTCCGCGTCTCCGACAACCCGGCGGCAGGGGAGTGACCAGCGCGATGGCGTCTTCCTCGACGGTCGGAACCCGACCACTGCTCCATGCCTCACTCCGTCACGAGGGCCGGTCTTTCGCGCCGTGGATTCTGCTACCCACCGCGTTGTCGGTGTCGTCGGTGCTCATCTATCCCTGGTTGTTCTCCGACGCGCTGGAACGTAAGGCGTTCGCGGCCACGATCGGGGCGAATCCGGCTCTGGGACTGATCTTCGGGCCCGCCTACGACCTGTCGACCACCGACGGGTTCAACGCGTGGCGCAGTCTCGCGCTCGGCGGGTTCATCGCCGCACTGGGCGCGATCTTCATCGTCGTCAAAGCCAGCCGCGGCCAAGAGGATTCGGGGCAGGCGGAACTGCTGGCCTCCGGCGTCTCGGGCCGGTCGTCGCGACTCCTGACGGCCGTGGTCATGGCGGTGATCTGTTCGGCCGCGATCGGCATCGTCTCGTGCGTGCTGACCGGATTGTGCGGAGGAGACTGGGCGTCCTCGGCGTTGCTCGCCGCCGGGTTCACGGTCTCCGGATGGATGTTCGCTGCCGTCGCCGCGGTCAGTTCGCAGATAGGGGCCGACGCCCGCGCGGCGACGACGATCTCGGTGTCGTTGCTCGGGATCCTGTTCGTCCTGCGAGGTTTCCTCTTCTCGATCAGCGCACCGGTGTGGACGTCGTGGATCAATCCGCTCGGCTGGATCGAGGAGACCCGGCCGGCATCGGGCAACCACTGGTGGCCGTTGCTCATCGGCGTCGCGTTCGCGGTCGTCGTCGCGGTCGTCGGTTTCGCATTGCAGTCGTCTCGCGATTTCGGTCAGGGTCTGATCCCGTCCCGTCCAGGGCCGCCGCGGGGGAGCGCCGGTACACCTCTGAGCCTGGCGATTCGTCTCAACCGCGCACCGATCGTGTCGTGGGCGGTGGCATTCCTCGGTCTCGGTGTCGTCTTCGGGTATTTCACCCGGTCGGTGAAGGACCTGCTGACGAGCAACCCGGCGATGGCGTCGATCTTCGCCTCCGGTGCCGCATCCCCGGCCGACCTGATCTCCGCGTTCGTCACCACCATCCTGAGCATCGTCGGTATCATCGTCTCGGTCGCCGGCGTGCAGATCGTCAACCGCGTGCGTACCGAGGAATTGGATGACCGAGCCGAGCCCGTGCTGGCGACGGCTGTCCACCGCCTCCGGTACCTCGCCACGAATGTCGGTGTCGCACTGCTGGCGACGGCGGCGTTCCTGATGATCGCTGGTGTCGTGGTGGGTGTCTTCGCGTCGACCGCGGATATCGGGATCACCTTCGGTGACGCCCTCCTGCAGGCGGTCGCAACCATCCCGGCAGCGTGGACGGTCATCGCTTTCGCGGTCGCCATACTCGGTGCCCGCCCGGCGGCCCGTCCGGCGATCTGGTTGGGCGTGCTCGTCTCGTTCGTGATGACGGTGCTTGGCCCCAGTTTCAAACTGCCCGACTGGGCGCTCGGTTTCAGTCCGTTCCACCATGTACCCGACGTCGTCGTCACCGACCCCGACTGGTGGGGGCTGGTGTGGATCGGCCTCGTCGCCCTCGGATTTCTTGCGATCGGTTTCGTCGGGTTCGACGACGCGACATCCCGTGAGGTCGCTCAGATCCGTATGACGTTGAACCCGGAATCCGGGTTCAACGTCATTCGGAAGATTCGGGTGGCCGACTAGTCACGCACGATCGCGCAACGTGATCAGTTCTGTCCGAGGGCCGCCGCGAGGCGACGCCACTGCTCGCGCGGGAAACCGCAGTGATCCTTCTGCAGGACCTGGACACACACGTGATCGGCGCCGGCAGATCGGTGCTCGTCGATGCGGGACAGGATCGCCGACTCGTCACCCCACACGATCAGCGCGTCGAACAGCCGGTCGCTGACCGTGGTGAGGTCCTCGTCGGTGAAGCCGAGGCGACGAAGGTTGTTGGCGTAGTTCGGCATGGCGAGGTAGCCCTTGAGCCACTTGGTGCCGATCGACCGTGCCTCGTCACGGTCCGCGGCGAAGATGGCGGTCTGCTCGGGCGCGAGGAGCGGCTCGGTGCCGAGGGTCTCACGGGCGGTCGCGGTGTGGTCCGGCGTCACCAGGTACGGATGCGCACCGAGAGTCCGGTCCGCGGCCAAACCGAGCATCTTCGGCCCAAGGGCCGCGAGAACCCGACTGTCGGCCGGAACCGGCTGCGGCGCCGAATCGAGTCCGTCGAGGAAGGCGCGGGTGGTCGCGAGCGGCTTCCGGTAGCGACCGGCCTCCTGCGCGTCGATCAGCGGCGCGTGGCTTATGCCCAGCCCGAGCAGGAAGCGTGAACCGAACTCGTCGGCGAAACTCGCGTGCGCAGCCGCGACGTCGTGCGGCTCGTGCATCCACATGTTGAGGATGCCCGTCGCGACCACGGTCTTCTTGGTGGCACCGAGCAGGTTGCGCACCGAATCGAGAACCGGGCCACCGACGTCTGGGATCCAGAGGGCGGTGAAGCCCAACTCGTCGAGCTCGGCCGCGGCTTCCGCGGCCTCCCCGGTGTCTCCGTACCGTAGTGGCGAACTCCAGATTCCTACTCCGTCGAGTTTCATGCTCTCGACACTACCGACGGCCTCGGCGATCGAGCGCGAATGCCGGGTTCATGCCGTCTCAGATGCTCCCGGCGCCGTCTGGGCGAGGCGAGCGTCGAGGGACGAGGTCAGCTGTCGGAAGATTCCTATGCCCACCGCACCGACCACGATGACGACGATCCCGGTCACCGTGCTGAACTCGTCGGTGAGCAATCCCGCGATCCCGATCGCCAAGACGAAGATCGGTACCCAGTCGAAGAGATGGAGCATGCTCTGCGGTTTCTCATCGGTGTCCCAACCCTCGCGGACCGCCGCGCGATACGTGGCGAAGTCGGGATAGAACTCGGTGAACGCGATGGCGAACACGGTACCGCCGATCTGGATGATCCAGCCCGTCCAGAAGTCGTTCGGATCATCGAGGACGAGGTCACCGACAGCACCGGACACCGCGGCGACGCCGAAGCCGACGACCCACGCCCACGTGATGACGTAGTTGATCCGGAGGAACAGCGGGCTGTCCCAGACCTCCTCGTCGGTGGACTCGCGCGCGTACTGCAGGGTGAACGGTTGGCGGATCAGGATCGAGCCCAAGGCGAAGGCGACCAGCGCGATGTTGGTCATCTCGCCGCCCCACTTCTCCAGCCAGTCGATGACGCTCTCCGACGCGAAGAGAGCCAGGGCGGCCATCGTCCCGAAGTAGGCGACGTCGAAGACCTCGAGAAGCTTGATCTTGGAGCCGCGTCGATGTCCGCCCACGACGAGCAGCAGTGACAACACGAATGCCGACGCCGCGGCTTCCTCGAAGCGACCCGGACCGGTGAGCAGCGCCATCAGGATCCATGGCGACATCCCCGCGAAGGGGGAGTTCAGGAATGCGGTGAGGACGCGCCGCGCCCCCGTCGCCTGCACTGTGCTCACCGTCGGCTGATCGGCCGCCGGTTTGTCCGGCGAGTTGGTCATGCCTGAATTGTGCGGCTTCGCTGCGGTTTTCCGCAGGAAACTCGGTAGATCCGCGGAACATCGTCGCGCTCGATCAGCTCTGGGGCGCGATCACCACCGCGGAGTTGTGGCCGCCCATGCCCAGCGAGGTCTTCAGTGTGGGTCCCGCTGCAAGCGGCGTGAGGCCGTCCAGCAGTTGCGGGATCCCGTCGGAAACCCTCGGAGTCGCCGGGATCCGACCCCGGTCGTATCCGAGAAGCGACGCGGCCAGCTCGACCGCACCCGCCGCGCCCTGGCAGTGCCCGGCAAGGGGTTTGACGGAGAACACCTCGCTGTTGGGCAGCATCGTCTCGGCGATTGTCGCCTCGGCGCGGTCACATTGCCGGGTACCGGGACCGTGTGCGTTGAGGTACCGGATCTCGTCACCGGCGACACCGGCGGTCGAGAGGGCCTGTTCCACGCAGCCCACCACATTGGTGAGCTGGGGATCGATCGACGTGACGTGATAGGCGTCGTGGGACATGGCCCCGCCCAACACATCTGCGTAACCGTCGGTCTCGGCGTTGGTCATCGTGAACGCGATGGCCGCTTCGCCGAAGGTGAAGCCCCGGCTGCCTTCCTGGAACGGACGGCAGGCGTCGAGTGCGTCGGTGTCGGTGATGGCGACGCCGAGTTGAACGAACATCCCGACCACCTCCGGCTTGGCCGACAGATCCGTTGCGACGACGAGGACGTCGTCGACGAGATCGGCGTCGAGCCACGACTTCGCGGTAACGATCGCCGCCGAACCCGAGGTGCACATCGCCGACACGTTCAACGCCGGACCGTGAAAGCCGTACTCCTGCATCAGCAACGACACCGGCGTGGACGGTGTCACCGACAGATACTGCCGACCGGTGTACTGCCCGACGCCGGAAGTCACCATCGGATACATCTCGAGATCACCGAGCACACACGCATGAACCAAACCGACACGCGAACCCGGGCGCCAACCGCGTTCGGTCGCATCCTCGATGGCCTCCCGCGCCGCACTTCGCATCGCACGCGCGAAGCGGGTGCTCCCGTCGGCCTGGTCGCCGCCCTCCGGCACGCGCACGATCCACCCCGGACCGCCGTCGTCTCCGGAACCGAATCCGAAACCCTCGTGCAATGCGGCCGCCGACTTGCCGGAGATGAGGCCACTCCACAGCGCCTCTCGCCCCCAGCCGTATCCGGTCACGGCCCCCACACCCGAAATAGTCGATCGCTGATTCGTCATTGGTGAATCCTCTTCATGGATTTGGAATTGTCGGCAGTTCTGCCAGGTGATCCGACCGAACGCCACCTCAAGAATCCCCCGGAAAGCGGCATTCGACTCATTTCGCGACGGGCGGGGTCGCCAATTCGACTTTCGCACGACTCGGCGGCGTTTTAGCCCACCCCGCGCCCCCTTTTTGGGGATCATGTACACCGGGGGTCGGAACAGGGCGGGGGAGGGACTGACGCAGTGCCGGAATCGACGCCTACGGACGGTGGCCACAGCGATCTCGTCGCACCTCATGCCGAGCCCATGACCCGATCCAGCGACGCTGCGGTGGCTGAACGCTATCGTCTCCTCCTCGAACTGAGCCCGGACGCGATCGCCGTGCACCAGCACGGCGTCATCGTGTACGTGAACTCGGCCGCGCTCGACTTCGCCAGGGTCACCGACCGGGACGAGATGCTCGGCCGCCCGATCACCGACTTCGTCCACCCCGATGAACTCCCCCAGATGATCGAGCGGATCGTCAGCATGGGCGACGAAGCCGGTGCGGCGACGTACCCGGAAGAAGTCGTGATGGTCGACGCCCACGGGGTGTCGCGACCGATGGAGGTCACCTCCGTACGCACCGTCTGGCACGACGAACCCGCATACCAGGTGATCTTGCGGGACATCACCGCGCAGAAGGCCATCGAGGCGGCGCTTCGACGGCAGGCGGCACTGCTCGACCATGTCAGCAACGCCGTGATCGCCGTCGACCGGAACATGACGGTGCGGTCGTGGAATCCGGCGGCCGAGCAGATGTACGGCATCACCGCCGGCGACGCCGTGGGGCGCGAGCTGGGTTCGGTCACCGGCGGCGATCTCGACGTCGAGGCCGCCGTGGCCCTGGGCGGCACCGTCGACCAGCTTCACCGCCGCGCCGACAACGACCGGACATTCCTCGCCCACATCTCGGTGACGTCGATGGACGACGGCTTCCTGATCGTCGCCGAACCCACCCGTAGACCGCTGATCGAACGCCTGGGCACCATCCTCGCCGCCCTCCACCAGGCGGTCATCGTGGTGCGGGCGGACGGCGGGATCGAACTCGCGAATCCCGCCGCCGCGACCATGCTCGGCCCGCACGGCGTTCCCGGTTCGTTCGTTCACGATCTGCCGCTCGACTTCGTCGGCGGAGAGTCACCGATCGTCCGCTGCCTGAGGACGCGGACCGCGATCACCGACGCCACGGCGACGATCAGCACACCGGGCGGCGAACGATGGTTGTCGTGCAGCTGCCGGCCGATCGACGACGACACCGCGGAAGCGGTCGTGCTGGTGTCCTTCGCCGACATCACCGAGCGCTACCGCGAACGCGCCCGGCTCGCGTGGGACGCGGTCCACGATCCGCTGACCCGGCTGTACAACCGGGCCGGGATCCTCAACGAGATCGAGTCACACCTGAATGCACTTGCCGAACACGAAACGGGTTGCGTGGCGATCTATTACATCGATCTCGACAACTTCAAACTGGTCAACGACTCGCTCGGTCACGCCGTCGGCGACGAGGTGTTGCACACCGTCGCCCAACGGCTCGCGGGTGCGACGCCCCGGGAGGGCGCGGTGGGCCGGATCGGGGGTGACGAGTTCGTCCTGGTCACCACCCACACCGGAGCGAACACGCCCGCGGAGATCGAGCGCCGGATCGAGTCGATACGCGCTGCGATCCGGCCGCCGTTGAGTGTGACCGACCGCAGCGAACCCCTGACGGTGCGGGTGAGCATCGGCGTCGCCACCGTGGCGGCCGGCGACCGCTACACCCCGACAGACCTCCTTCGCGACGCGGATATCGCTCTGTATCAGGCGCGCAAGGTATCTCGAGAACCCTATGTCCAATTTCGGACACATCACCGAGACGAGCTGCAGCGCCGCCAACGCATCGAGGAGGAGCTCCGTCGCGCACTGACCGTCGACCCTTCCCAGCTGGAGATCCACTATCAGCCGATCGTGTCCACCGATAGCGGAACACTCGTCGCACTCGAAGCCCTCCTGCGGTGGAACCACCCCGAACTCAGTTCGATCCCTCCGACCGAGTTCATCCCTCTGGCAGAGCAATCCACGCTCATCGACAAGGTCGGCGCCCACGTCCTGGCCACGGCCTGCGCCGAGGTGGCCGGAACACCTCAGTTGCAGCAGGTCATGTTGTGCGTCAACGTATCCCGACGCGAACTCACCAACGGGAAGTTTCTACACCGTCTCCGTGAGACGTGTGAGCAGACCGGCATGAATCCTCGCTCCCTCTGCCTCGAGATCACCGAGAGCGCACTCGCGCCGCTGGAGAGCGACCTGTTGAACCTGCTTCGCGACATCCGGACCCTCGGCGTCAGCATCTCGCTCGACGACTTCGGCACCGGCGCTTCCTCGCTCAGCGAGCTCTACCGACTGCCGGTGGGCATCCTGAAGACGGCCAAGGCCTTTGTCGACGCCCTCGGGGAGAACCCGAACGCCCGTACGATCCTCGCGGGCATCGTCGACGTCGCACACGCGGTGGGTGTCCGCGTGATCGCCGAGGGTGTCGAGACCCCTACCCAGGCAGCCACGATCGCGGCCGTCGGGTGCGATTTCGCGCAGGGGTATCACTATGGACGGCCGAAACCGCTCGCCGAGATCGTGGCCGGGAATCTGGCGATCTCGACCACGACCGCAACGCAGCCCGACGCCTGACCAGTCGATTCAGACCAGATCGATACCGACGCGTGTTCGGATGTGCGCCGCCTGACCTCACCCCGCGAGTAGATTGGGCGCGAAAACGTCGGAGACGACGACCATGCAACCGGACAGCGAGGTCACGGACATGCCCCAGGATTCGTGCTGCACCACACCGGCGATCGGGGTCATGTGATGGCCGACGCGCAACAACGCGAGATCGCCGAACAACACACCGCGAAGGTCATCGGCGTCACCGTCGCCGCGGCCGTCGGTGGTTTCCTCTTCGGTTTCGACAGTTCCGTGGTCAACGGCGCCGTCGACTCGATCGAATCGAATTTCGGTCTGGGCAAACTGATGACGGGTTTTGCCGTCGCGATCGCCCTGCTGGGCTGTGCACTCGGCGCATGGTTCGCCGGACGACTGGCCGACGTCTGGGGCCGCAAGCGGGTGATGTTGCTCGGCTCCGCACTGTTCATCATCTCGGCGATCGGGACCGCCTACACGCAGACGATCCCGGACCTGCTGCTCTGGCGCGTCCTCGGCGGAATCGGCATCGGCATCGCGTCGGTGATCGCTCCGGCATACATCTCCGAGATCGCACCCGCCCGCTATCGCGGCGCGCTCGCCTCGATGCAGCAGCTCGCCATCACCATGGGCATCTTCGCCGCTCTGCTGTCGGACGCCATCCTGGCCGACACCGCCGGCAGCGCATCGAACGACCTCTGGTGGGGTCTGGAAGCCTGGCGATGGATGTTCCTCGTCGGCGTGGTGCCCGCCGTCGTCTACGGCGTGCTCGCGTTGCTGATCCCCGAATCGCCGCGATACCTGGTGGGCCGCAACCGCGATGAGGAAGCCGCACGCATCCTCCAGACGGTGACCGGAGAGAACAACCCGCTCGACCGGGTCAAGGAGATCAAGCTCACCGTCAAGCGCGAGTCCAAGACGTCGATCAAGGACATCACCGGGCCGTCGTTCGGGCTTCATCCGCTGGTGTGGGTCGGCATCTGGCTCGCGGTCTTCCAGCAGTTCGTCGGCATCAACGCGATCTTCTACTACTCGACGACGCTGTGGCAGTCGGTGGGATTCTCCGAGAGCGACTCGTTCAAGACGTCGGTGATCACGGCGGTCATCAACGTCGCCATGACCTTCGTGGCGATCCTGTTCGTCGACCGAATCGGTCGCCGGAAGCTGCTGCTGGCCGGGTCCGTGGGCATGTTCATCGGCCTGCTGATGGCGTGCGTCGCGTTCACCCAGCAGATCGGTGAGGGTGAGAACATCTCGCTGCCGGACCCGTGGGGTGTGATCGCACTGGTCGGCGCGAACCTGTTCGTCGTCGCGTTCGCCGCGACCTGGGGTCCGGTGATGTGGGTGATGCTGGGGGAGATGTTCCCGAACCGCATCCGTGGTGTCGCGCTCGGCGTCTGTACCGCGGTGAACTGGCTCGCCAACTTCACCATCTCGATGCTGTTCCCGCCGATGACCGAGGCCGTCGGACTCGGAATCATCTACGGTTTCTTCGCCTTCTGCGCCGCGGCGTCCTTCATCTACGTCTTCAAGAAGGTCGAGGAGACCAAGGGGCTTGAACTCGAGGACATGGATTCGGTGGCCGAGTCCCGTCTGTCCCGGGTCACCGCTGCCCGCGGAACGCGCGAACAGGCATGACGACAGGAGCATCGGCCCGTGGCTGACCTTCGTGACCTCGCGGTGCCGGTCGTCGGGGCGCCGATGGCCGGCGGGCCGACCACGCCCGAGCTCGTGGTCGCCGTCAGCACCGCCGGCGGGCTCGGCCAGTTGGCCGCGGGTTATCTTTCACCCGAGCGCGTCGCGGCGGACATCGCAGCCGTACGCGCCGGCGGCGTCGACACCTTCGGGGTCAACATCTTCGTCCCCGAAACCGAGCCGGTGGACCGGGACGCCGTGGCCCGTTACCGCGACCGTCTGCTCGACTACGCCGCCTCGCTCGACGTGGAGTTGCCCGCCATCGAGGAGCTCGGGGATGACGACGACCACTTCGACGCCAAGATCGCGCTGATGTGCGACGAGCGAATCCCGTTCGTCTCCTTCGCCTTCGGCTGCCCACCGGCGGACGCGGTCGCCGAACTTCGACGACACGGATGCAGCGTCGGGGTCACGGTCACCACCGCAGACGATGCGGTTCTCGCCGCCGACGCCGGAGCCGACTGGCTCTGCGCGCAGGGACCCGACGCCGGCGGCCATCGATCTGTCTTCGACCGCCGGACCGAACCACCCACCCAGCCCCTCGATGACCTCCTCGAGGAGGTTCGTGCCCGCGTCGCAGTTCCGCTGGTGGCGGCCGGGGGAGTCGCGACCCGTGATCGAGCCGACCGGCTGCGGTCGTCCGGGGCGGCGGCCGTCCAGGTGGGCACGCTGCTCCTGCGTACTCGGGAGGCCGGAACCAAGCCGGCACACGCCGACGCCCTGGCCGATCCGGAGCGTGCCGAGACTGTGGTGACCCGAGCGTTCAGCGGACGTTCCGCGCGAGCGCTGCGAAACCGCTTCACCGACGAGTTCTCCGAGGCCGCGGTCGCCGAGTATCCGGCGGTCAACAAGCTCACCGGCGGCATTCGACGCGCAGCCGCCACCGATCCCGACGGCATCAACCTCTGGGCCGGGACCGGATTCCGCGAGGCCGTCGTCGAGTCCGCGACGGAAACGATCCGCCGTCTCGGCTGATCCATGTCGCGCCCGCCGCCGCGCCGTGGCGCCTAGACTCGTGGCACGACCCGAGGGGACGCCATAAGCGAGCCTGCGATGCAACAGTCGGCGAAACCGGCCTCCGGAAGTCCAGCCGACCAACCGCGATCGACGACGCCACGATTTGACCTCTAGAACGCTCGATGGCCCGCCGGGCAGTCACGAAGTCCCACGATCCCCCTGCCCGGGAGATCGCGGAAGATCTGAGCGCGGCCGGTTTCACCGACGCCCGGATCGCGGGTCGTGGCGGCTTCGGAGTCGTCTATCGGTGCCGACAGCCCGCGCTCGACCGTGAGGTGGCGGTCAAGGTGCTGCGGACCGGTGGCGACGAGACCGATCGAGTGCGGTTCCTCCGCGAACAGCGGGCGATGGGACGCCTGTCGGGTCACCCCAACATCGTCCACATCCTCGAGGCGGGCGTTACGCGATCGGGATTCCCGTTCATCGTCATGCCTTTTCACGTCCGCGGATCGCTCGACACCCGACTCCGGCGACAGGGACGCTGCGATGTAGCCGACGTCATCGACCTGGGTATCAAGATGGCCGGGGCCCTGGAGACCTCGCACCGAGCCGACGTCCTGCACCGGGACCTCAAACCCTCGAACATCCTGCTCACCGAGTACGGGCAACCACAGCTGACGGACTTCGGCATCGCCCGCCTCGCCGATCGGGACGACACCAGCCGCGGGCTGGTCCTCGGAACCCCCGCCTACACCGCAGCGGAGGTGCTGCGGGGCGACTCGCCGTCGGTGGCCTCGGACGTGTACGGACTCGGCGCCACTCTGTACGCGGCGCTTGCCGGTCGACCGGCGTACGGACGCCGCAAGAACGAGGACCTGGTCGCCCAGCTCTTGCGGATCACCACCGATCCGCTCCCGGACCTGCGCGTACAGGGTGTGGCGGAGCCCGTGTGGACCGTCATCGCGCGGTCGGTGTCCCGCACACCGGCGGACCGCTATGCAACCGCACTCGAGTTCGGCGAGGCACTGCGGCGCGCCGGCCTCGAACTCGGCCTCCCCGTTGCCGACGTGCCCGTTCCGCTCCTCGCCGGCATCGACGGTCCTACGCGCACCGACGCCGACTCGTCCATCGACACCTCGGGGTATCTCCATCTGGGCACGCCCGGCAACGGATCGGATGCCGGGTGCCCTCCCGTCGTCGCCACCAGATACCGGCCACCGGTCATGGCCCACGCCACGGTTCCGCGCATCCGACTGCTCGAGCGACTCGCCACCGACAACCGAACCCGCCTGATCCTGATCCACGGACCCGCCGGGTACGGGAAGACCGTTCTGGCCATCCAGTACGTCCAGGCGGCCGAGGCCTCCGGCGGCAAGACCGCGTGGTTGGCGATCGACGAGGACGACAACACCCCCGCGTGGTTCCTGTCCCACCTCGTCGACGCCATCAGCGTGACACTTCCCGGCCTCGGGACCGAGCTCACCCGCACCTCGGAGGAGTACGGCGAGGGCGCCGAGCGATACGTGCTGACCACGCTGATCAATCGAGCCCACACAACCGACGAGCACATCCGGGTCGTGCTCGACGACTGGCACCGGATCACCAACCCGGCGAGCCGGGCGATCGCGCGGTTCCTGATCGACAACGGCTGCCATCACCTGCAGCTCGTCGTCACCAGCCGGACTCGTCTGCATCTGCCGCTCAGTCGCCTCCGGGTGAAGCACGAACTGATCGAAATAGACTCTACGGCATTGCGTTTCGACATCGACGAGTCGCGGGAACTACTCATCGGGGGCACCGGGTTGTCGATCGACGACACCGATGTCGCCGAGCTGGAGGAGACCACCGACGGGTGGGTGGCGGCCCTGCAACTGGCGTCGCTGGCGCTTCGCGAGCACGATGATCCCCGCGCCGCCATTCGTCAGTTCTCGGCGAATCACCGCGAGCTGGGGGACTACCTCGCCGAGAACGTCCTCGACAGTCTCGACCCGGATCTGCTCGACTTCCTGCTGGCGACGTCGGTCGGTGAGCGCATCTGCGCATCTCTCGCGACCGCGTTGACCGGTCGACGACGCGCGCAGAGCGTGCTCGAGGACATCGAGGAACGCGATTTGTTCCTCACCAGGCTCGACCCCGAAGGACAGTGGTTCCGCTATCACCACCTGTTTGCCGAGTTCCTGCGTCGCCGGCTCGAGAAGCAGGAGCCGGACCGCTGCGACGAGCTCCATCGGCGGGCTGCCAGGTGGTTCGCCGAACGGCGCATGTTCAGTGCAGCCGTCGACCACCATCTCGCTGCCGGCGACGAATCCGAGGCGATCGAACTGGTCGAACGCGAGGGCTACGACATGCTCGAGCAGTCCAAGATGATCACCGTGCTCGGCCTCGCCGCGAAGCTCCCGCTCACGGCCCGTAGGCAGCGGCCCGACCTGCAACTGATGATCGCCTGGGCTCACGCGCTCCTGCACCACCGGGCGCCGGCCAACGCAGCACTGGCCTACATCGACGCAGCCCTACCGCCCGGGCCCGACACAGACGAAGACGTCGCCGACATACGCGCGGAGACGGCACTCATCCGTGCTGCGATGACCGTTCTCGACGACCAACTCGACGGCATCGACGAAGCCGTCGAGGCGTGCGTGGTGCGCGCCGACAACCTCCGCCCGTGGGTTCTGTCCGGTGTCGCCGCCATTGGATCGTTCCGCGAGGTCCAGCGGTTCGCCTACGACGAGGCACGAGACTGGCAGCGTTGGGCGCGTCCGCACCATCGGCGGACGAAAGGGCCGTTCAGCGTCATCTACGGATACATCCTCGACGGCGTGGCGACGCGGGAACACTTCGATTTCGACTCTGCCGAGGCGGCGTTCCGGCACGCGATGAGCCTTGCCCGCGCCTCCGACGAGGACCGGTCCTACGGGTCTCGCCTCAGCGGCGCACTACTCGGGGAGTTGCTCTACGAGCGCGGTCAGGTCGAGGAGGCAGTGCAGCTCCTCGACGACACCTACAACCTGGGCGCCGAGGGTGGCATCGTGGAGATCATGCTTGCCACCCATGTCGTCGGCGCACGCGCGAAACACGCTCTCGGACAGGATGATCAGGCTGCCGAACGCCTGGACACCGGGGATCGGCTCGCACAGGCGCTGCACCTGCCGCGGATGGCGGCGCACATCACCGCCGAGCGCCTCCGTTCCGGAATCGGCGCGTCGGCGCTGTCCGCGGACTCGTTTCCGGCCGAGATGCCACACGACTTTCCCGACGGGATCGTCCAGGTCACCGCCGAGAAGACCGAGGAGGCTGCCATCCGGGCACTGCTGGCCGTCGGCGCCGACGACGCCCACCGCGCCGCGTGCCGCCGCGCACACGCCCTCACCGCGTCGATCGACACGAAGGCCCGACCCAGAGCGGCACTCAAGGCCCGACTGTTGCTGACCGAATGCGTCGCCGCGAGTGGATCTGCTTCTGAGGCGGAAGAACTCCTGCTTCCGATCCTCGATCGTTGTGCGCGTCTGGGTCTCGTGCAACCCGTGCTCGACGCGGGACCCGCTGTGCGACAGCTCGTCCGTAGACTCGGCACGACCGGCCGCGGGGACGTCGATCCGGCGGTGGTTCCGTTCCTGGAAAGATTGCACGCGCCTCGTGCGGAGTGATCGGCCGACACTGCCCGTGCCGGTGGCAGTACGGATCGCGCGGGACGAGTTCAGTGCGGGTCAAGCCGATTGAGCGTTGCGACGACCTCGGCGTAGTCCCCTCGGGACTCGGCATGACGTAGGAACTTCACCCGGTCGACCTGAATCTCGGTGGCGTCCGGCTGCGTGTCGATGAGTTCGATGACCTCGGTCACGAAATCGTCGAGGGGCATGGCGAACTCGCTGTCGCGCTGTCCCGGCATCAAATCCGTGCGGACCGCGGGCGGTACGAGCTCGACGATCTCGACCGTGGTTCCGTCGAACTGCAGTCGGAGAGACTCGCTGAGCATGTGGATGGCCGCCTTGGTGGCGTTGTACGTCGGCGTGACGCGCAGCGGGGTGAACGCCAGACCCGACGATACCGTCATGATCGTGGCGTGCGGACGTGTCTGCAGATGCTCGATGAAGGCGCCGATCAGCCGGATCGGCCCGAGTAGGTTCGTCGTCACGGTGGCCTCCGCGGTCGCGAGGAATCCGGCGGGGGAGGTCCAGTCCTCGACCCGCATGATGCCGGCCATCGTGACCAGGACGTTGAGGTCAGGATGTTCGGCGATCACCGAAGCGGCCGCGGCGTCGATGCTGCCGGGGTCGGCGGTGTCGATGGCCACGGTGTGGATGTCGGGATGTTCGGTACGGATCTGTTCGAGGAGTTCGGTGCGCCGACCGCCGACGATGACGGTGTTGCCCTTCTGTTGGAGGCGGAGTGCCAGAGCGAGTCCGATGCCGCTGGTGGCGCCGGGGATGAAGATGGTGTTTCCGGTGATGTTCATGCATTCGAGTGTTCGTCGGAGCCGGCCGGACATCCAGAGTGCGCTCATCGGGGGATCGGCGATCCCTGGCTGAGGCGTCGGCGTGCGCGCGATACTGCACCGATGGATCGTGACGCGCTCGCCGGCTTCCTCGTCAGTCGGCGGAACAACCTCCAGCCCTCGGATGTGGGGCTGGTGACCGGTGCGCGGCGTCGGACCGCGGGCCTGCGGCGCGAAGAGATCGCGCAGCTCGCGACGATGTCGACCGACTATTACACCCGTTTGGAACAGCGTCGTGGGCCACAACCGAGTACCCAGATGCTCGCGGCGCTGGCTCGTGCCCTGCGGTTGACGCCGGACGAACGCGACTACATGTATCGCGTCGCCGGGCACAGTGCTCCCGATCGCGTCGTCGGTTCCGACTACATCGCCCCCGGTCTGCTCCGAGTTCTCGACCGCCTCACCGGCACCCCGGCGCTGATCCTCTCCGCGCTGGGCGAGACGCTGGTTCAGAACGATTCGGCCCGAGCCCTGTTCGGCGATGTCAGCCACCTGACCGGTTTCGAGCGCAGCGCCATCTACCGGTGGTTCACCCAACCCGATGTCGAGCGGCGCCGCTACCCGGAGGACGATCACGACCGCCAGAGCCGCGCGCAGGTCGCGTCATTGCGAGCGGCCTACGGCGTGATGGGAGCGCGATCGCGCGCGGGGGAGATGGTGCGCGAACTGTGCCGCCGGAGTGAGGAATTCGCCGCGCTGTGGGAGACACACCTGGTCAGTCGGCGATTCGAGGACCACAAGACCCTCATCCATCCCGAGCTGGGACACATCGAGGTCGACTGCCAGGCTCTGTTCACCGAGGACGAGGCCCAGGTACTTCTCGTCCTCACCGCCGCTCCGCGAACCGATGCCGCGGAGAAGATCGAACTGCTCAACGTCCTGGGGACGCAGCAGTTGAATCCGAGTCGCGAATGACCCTCAGCGCGAACCGGACTCGGTGTCGTTGATCCGCCGTCCGATCGCCGACACCTGCCGTAGTTGGGTGCGGGTCAGACGGTCGACGACCAGCCGCCGCACATTGGCGACATAGCCGGGTGCCGTGGCCACCACTTTCTCCCATCCCGCCGCTGTCAGCACGGCGTTGGTGAAGCGTCCGTCCTCCGGACACTGGTAGCGGCGGACCCATTCGCGCTTCTCCAGCCGGCTCACCACATGGGAGAGCCGTGAGAGGGAGCCGTAGGACATCTCGGCGAGCTCGCTCATCCGTAATGTGTGATCGGGCGCCTCGGAAAGCGCAGCGAGGACCTCGTATTCGAAGTGGGTGAGCTGCGCGTCGCGGAGCAGCTGTGCGTCGAGGGCATGGGGGAGCCGGGCCAGCGCCGTGGCCACCTGGATCCAGGCGTCCATCTCCTCGTCGTCGAGCCACTCGGGCTCTTGCTCTCCGGACACCCGGGCAGTCTATCGGATCGATTCACTTGAAGCTTCACTTGACTCTTCAACTCAATCCACTTAGGTTGTTCAATTGACACGTCAAGTCATCCCTCTCGAATCCAAGGCGGTTTCCATGTCCAATCCCATCGTCCGTAGCGTGGGAATCCTCCTCGCACGCATCGCGATCGGCGTCGTGTTCCTGGCCCACGGCCTGCAGAAGTTCCAGCAGAACGGCTGGGCCGGACCCAAGGCCGGGTTCGAGATGATGGACGTTCCACTGCCTGCGGTCTCGGCGTTCCTGGTCACCTGGCTCGAGATCCTGGGCGGCATCGCACTGATCGTCGGCGCATTCACCCCGGTCGTCGCGATCCTCTTCGTCATCGACATGCTGGGCGCGGTGTTCATCACCCACATCGACAACGGTCTCTGGGCGTCCGACGGCGGCTACGAGTTCGTCCTGACCCTCGGCGCCGGCGCGCTCCTCCTCGCGGTCGTAGGCGCAGGCCGTTTCAGCGTCGACGCGGCTCTGGGTACCAAGCTGCCCTGGCTCGCCGTCGACAGCGGTCGACCGGCGGCGACGGTCGCTCCGCCAACTGACCCCACGCACACCCGATTTCGGACCCGCAGCCCACGGCTGCGGGTCCGTACCGTTCTCGGGGCGGCTTCGCGCAAACGCCTCTCCACCGATGAAGGAGTCCTGTTCAACTGAGCGCAGTGCACTGAGACTCTGCAGTGTTGGTCAAGCGACCTTCTCACACGGCGGCTTATACCATGCCTGAATCGACATGTCTCGGTAATCCGTGATTTTGCCCATGTGCATCTGTGCTTATCCTGGGGAACGTGACCCCCTCAGTAGGTAGTTCCGTGCCCTCGGGACGTATTCGCAACACCGCGTTCGCGTCGAAGGTGATGTCCGCCGACGACGCCGTGAAGTACATACAGCCGGACGACACCGTGGCGATCAGCGGTTTTGCCAGTGCCGGAACCCCGAAGGTCGTCATCCCGGCCCTCGCCGACAAGATCAAGAACACCCGGGCGAACGGCTCGAACTTCACGATCAACCTGTTGACGGGCGCCTCGGTCTCGACCGAAACCGAACGTCTCCTCACCGAGGTCGACGGCATCGCGCTGCGCATGCCGTACCAGTCGGAGAGCACGGCCCGCAAGCGGATCAACGACGGCCGGATGGACTACGTCGACATCCACCTGTCCCACGTGGCGCAGCAGGTCTGGGTGGGCTACTACGGCCAGGTCGACGTCGCCGTCGTCGAGGTTTCCGGAATCACCGAATCGGGGGAGCTGATTCCGGCCGCGTCCATCGGGAACAACAAGACCTGGCTCGACGTCGCGAAGAAGGTGATCCTCGAGGTCAACTCGTGGATTCCCGAGGCCGTCGAGGGCATGCACGACGTCTACTACGGCACCGCACTGCCGCCGCACCGCAAGCCGATCCCGCTGACCCGGGTGCAGGATCGAATCGGGCAGCCGACGTTCCGGGTCGACCCGGCCAAGGTCGTCGCGGTCGTGGAGACCAACCAACGCGACAGCGCCAGCCCGGTGACCCCGCCCGACGCGATCAGTGAGGCGATCGCCGGTCACGTCCTCGAGTTCTTCGACTACGAGGTCCGCAACGGTCGGCTGCCCGCCGACACACTGCTGCCTCTGCAGGCCGGCATCGGCAACGTCGCCAACGCCGTCCTCGGCGGTCTGGACCGCGGCCCTTACAAAGGTCTGACCTGCTACTCGGAGGTCATCCAGGACAGCATGTTGCGGCTGATCAAGGACGGGACCGTCGCACACGCGTCGTCGACCGCTCTGGCACTCAGCGAGGCCGGCATCGAGGAGCTGACGGCCAACGTCGACTTCTACCGGAACCACATCACCCTGCGTCCGCAGGAGATCAGCAACCATCCCGAGGTCGTTCGTCGTCTCGGCGTGATCGCGATGAACGGCATGCTCGAGGCCGACATCTACGGCAACGTGAACTCGACGCACGTGATGGGCACCAAGATCATGAACGGCATCGGCGGTTCGGGCGATTTCGCGCGCAACGGCTACGTGTCGCTGTTCATGAGCCCGTCCACGGCGAAGGACGGTGCGATCTCGTCGATCGTCCCGATGACGCCGCACGTCGACCACACCGAACACGACTGCCAGGTGCTGGTCACCGAACAGGGACTGGCGGACCTGCGTGGGCTGTCACCCCGACGCCGTGCCCGGCTGGTCATCGAGAAGTGTGCGCACCCGGAGTTCCGGCCGATGCTGAACGACTACTTCGCCCGCGCCGAGGCGATGCCCGCGGCCGGCCAGACCCCGCACATCCTCGACGAGGCGTTCAGCTTCCACCAGCGGTTCCTGGACACCGGCTCGATGCGCTGAGTGGTCAGCTCGGTTCGTCGCCGGGCTGACCGTCCGGGGAGCTCTCGCCGTTCGTCCGGCCCTCACGAGGGTTGTCGAAGGTCACGTCGATCTCCTGGAACCCCTTGTTCCGCTGCGCCCGAACCTGCGCCGCATACGCGGCTTCGTCGCCCTCGGTGAGGATGACGTTGTCGGTGAACGGCGTCAGCAGCGACCGCGGGTACAGGTGGTCCACGCGGACGGCGTTCGCCTCGAGGCAGAACACCAGCACGATCGTGGTCACGTAGAGGAACGCGAGCAGGCCGAGAACGATCGCGAAGACCCCGTTCGTCGAGCTCGCATTGGCGATGACGCGCCCGACGTACACCGCGCCGAAGGTCTGAATCGCCTGCCAGCATGCTGCGGCCGCGAGCGCTCCGGGAAGCACGTCGCGGACGGACAGGGCGCGAGCAGTGCCGAACCGGAACGCCACGATGAACACGAGCGTGCTCAGCACGACCGAGCCGAGGATCGCGAACCAGCGGCCGGCGACGCCGAGCTCGATGCCGGCGGCGATGCCGTTGACGACGGTCAGTCCGATGACGGCGAGGCCGACCGTCGACAGCAGGACCAGGCCGCGCAGGCGCACGAAGATCGGATCCGGTCGTTCGTTGCGGGGGACGGCCCAGATGGTGTTCATCGCATTCTGGGCCGCGACGGCGACTCCCAGACCGCCGTACAGCGAGACCAGGACACTGATGATGAGCGCCGGGATCCCGCCGCTGAGTTTCTCGGGCTCGCCGAGTTGGCTCCCGATCACCGGGATCTGACTCATGGCCGAGTCGAGGATGCGCTCCTGGAGCGCCGGATTGTCGGCGAGCACGATGCCCAGGATCGTCGAGAACAACAGCAGCAGCGGGAACAGCGAGATGAACGCGTAGTAAGTGCACAGGGCGGCCAGATAGGCGCCCTGGTCGTCGACGAACTTGTAGATCACCGCGAGCGGGAACCCGGTCGCCGGGTGTCGTCGCTGGAAGTCGTCGATCCGTTCCGACAGCGACACCCGCTCACCTTCTGCTCGTCGTTCAGCCGGTCCTACCGGCACCGCCCGGGCGGCGGGTGTGCTGACTGTATCCCGGCCGACAGCCGATCAGCCGTAGCCCGGTCCGTACCGCACTGAATTCGATCTGTGCCTCAGTGAAACGGATCCACGGCTGGTACACCGAGCTTGCGCAGCGGCCACCCGAGCCGCCAGTAGGCAAGTCCGACGACCCCGTGCGGAAAGAAGCGGCACGTGGTGGTGACCTCGGTGCGTGCAGGCTTCTGGCCGAGGTCACGAAGTGCGTACTCGACGAACCCGTTGCCGCGCGAGTTCTCGCTGACCTGGACGCGGAGGAACTCCGGTTGCTTCTCCGCGATTACGCGTCCCCTCCGTTCGAGCGAGTCCCAGATGTCGTCGGGTGTGCCGTTCTGGACGGTTGCGGACGTCGACTCGAACACCTCCTCGCCGGCCCAGTCCGGGTCGGTCGGGATGGGTTCGGCTGCGGGGGTGTCAGCGTTCGCGTTCGCCCACGTCGCGGCCTCTGAGCCGCGTTCGGCGCGGCTCAGCGTCTCGGCGACCGCTCGGCGGTACGGGGTCAGGCCACCCGGCGGGCGGGGGATGATCGAGTCGATGTCGCGGTTCCGGCAGACGGCGTCGCACTCGAGCGACTCGATCAGCGGTCGCGCGATCTTCCCTCGGATCGGGGTCACCAGGCGGACCCAGCGGCTCGCCACCGACGGCGTGAGGAACGGGAGGACGACCATTTTGCGCGGACGAAGACCGGCGACCTGCGCGTAGACCTGCATCATGTCGCCGTACTCGAGGACGTCCGGACCGCCGATGTCCCACGTCCGTGACTCCGGGACCTCCGCGGTCGCCGCCTCGACCAGGTAGTACAGCGCGTCGGAAGCGGCTATGGGCTGGATCTTGTTGCTCACCCAGCGCGGCGTCGTCATCGCCGGGAGCCGCTCGGTGAGGTGGCGGATGAGTTCGAACGATGCCGACCCGGACCCGATGAGCGTCCCGGCCTGCAGTGCGACGGTCTCGATCGACGAGTCGATGAGGATGTCGCCGACCTCGGCTCGCGATGCCAGATGTTCGGAGAGATCGGTGCCCTCGGGGTGCAACCCGCCGAGGTAGACGATCCGGGACACGCCGCACGCCTGTGCTGCTGCCACGACGTTCTCTGCGGAGCGTCGTTCCTCGGCCGCAAAATCCGCGTCGTTGCTCATCGAGTGCACGAGGTGATAAACGACGTCGACGCCGCGGAAGGCAGCGAGAAGCGAGTCCCGGTCGGAGAGATCACCTTTCACGACCTCGGCACGTGAGTCGTTCGTCCACGGCGCGTCGGACAGCTTCGACGGCGTCCGGGCCAGCGCGCGGACACGGTGCCCACGTTCGAGCAACCGGGGTGCCAGACGGCCTCCCACATAGCCGGTGGCTCCGGTGACCAGACAGGTTCGCGCTTCGTTCACATGACTCCTCTGTACCTTCGGGCGGTACCCCTCAGGCTAGGAGTGGAAACGTCGACCGCGGCCCGGTCGCCGGGTGTCGGTGCCGGATCGTTCCCTACGGCCACAGGTTGATAACGCGTGGCGGTGCCGGGTCAGGCGTCGCGCTCTTCGAGGGGTGAGTTCACGAACCAGAGGCTCTCTTCGTGCAGACGTTCACTCCGCCAACCGGTCTCGGTGCGGACCATCGAGTGGTGGTAGTTGCCGCCGCAGGTGCTGAGCTCGGTCATCCCCACGAACTGCATGGGGTTGTAGAACATCGCCCGGATCTGTGCGCGGTCGCCTTCGAAGGAGTACTCGATGTTCGTGATGAAGTGTTGGCTGACGGTGACGAACGCGAAGTTCTCCTCGAGCCATGCGGCGATCTCGTCCCGACTTCCGGCCCGTCCGGCCGGAGCCGAGGTGTAGTCGACCGTGGCGTCCGCGGTGAACACGGAGCGCCACAGATCCCAGTCCTTGGTGTCGACCGCGCGGGCGTATCGGTAGAGGACGTCGGCGATCTCGAACCGGTCGGCGATCTCCTGGGTGTTCACGTCTCTCCGATCAGTTAGTTCTTCGGCAGGGCGGCAGCTTTGGCGTTCAGCCACCTCAGCGCCTCGAGTTCGGACACCAAGCCCACGCCGTGGCCGAGGAACGTACCCGGCAACAACACCGGCAGATGCATCGTCTCGACGGTGACGTCGGCCCCCTTGGCACGCCAGGACCGCACCATGCGATCAGTGCCGCGGGGATCGACCACGTCGTCGCCGCGGTTCTGGCTGACCAGGACCGGCATCCGCGGGGCGACCCCGCCGAGTCGTTGATCGTTCACCGCCGTCAGCCACGGCTCCTTGCGCAGATGCGCCGCGATCGGCCGGCCGTCCTTGGTGTAGAAGGTCGTCGGCACGAACGGAAGCATCCTCATCACGTCGAACACGCAGTACGAGTTGACATCTCGCAGCACACTCCGACCGAGCGGGTTGAACGCGGCGAGGAACTTCGCGCGATGCTCGGGGTACGCGGCGATGAAACCGTTGACGACCCACCCGACGCCACCTCCCAGGAGGCTCCCGTCTCCGAGTCGGGCCAGGTCGGCGAGGTCCGGTGCCGGTGCCCCCGCGAAGGCCGCGAAGATCGGGAGTTCCGGGGCGTACGAGCCGGCCAGTTCGGCGGCGGAGCCGGACGCGAAACCACCCTCGGAGTACCCCCACAGGGCGACGGGCGCCTGCGCACTCACACCGAACTTCGGGTTGCGCGCCACACGGGCCATGTCCAGCATCGATGTCCCGAGCGACCTACGGTTCAGGTAGGGGTGATCGCCGGGCGTGCCGAGTCCTTCATAGTCGGTCAGCGCCACCGCGTAGCCATTGGCGAGCAACGCTCCGATCGCCATTTCCTCGTAGGCCTGTCCGTACCGCAGCAGACGTGACGGTGCGCACTGGTCGCCGGCACCGATGGTCCCTGAACCGACCACCACGACCGGACGCTCACCGCGCCCGGCCCACGGAGTGCGGGGGACCAGGACGCTGCCGGTCACGGCCGTCGGACGGTTCCGAGCGCCGGTGCTCGCATACATGACCGTGGTGGTGCGGGCGTCGATGTTCGCGCCGGTGAACGGGATGACAGCCGCGTACGACGGCGCCGATCGGATCAGCGATCCGGGACGGGCGTCGAAGCCCGACGGCGGGTTGTAGAACCCGGCATACGGGTCCGCCGACGCGGGACCGATTCCGGCGAGTGTGGCGGTGGCGGCCACCGCGCAGGTGGCGAGGAGGGCACGTCGACGAAGACGACCACCTCTCGGAAAGCGTGCGCGAGACTGTTCGCGCACGAGACGACGTCGACCCTGACCCCCGATGAACATGTTCTAATTAGTTGGATAGATCACGTCCCGTGTCAACCGTCTGGAGAAAATCTCCCAAGGGCGGCGCGCGTCTCCGACCCGCCGGCGGGGGAGGCTCGATGGGGGTGTCCGTTTCTCCTTCGACACGATCCTGCACAGCCCGCGACAGACGATGGCGCGCATCGTGTCCGTGCTCGTCGATGCTGCCATGTGGTGTCGGACACCAGGCTGTTTGCTCGGGGAAACGTCACGGTCGGGAGGCTGCGACGGCCGACTCCGGTGCAAACGGGGTAGGGCTGGGGGTGTACAAAAGGACCCGGTTCATCTGCGAACCCCGAAAGGATCGAGCAATGTCAGTGGTGTCGTACGTGATCGCCGGGTCCGAGGCGACCGGAGGCGCGGGAATCCAGGCCGACCTGCGCACTTTCGCCCAGCTCGGCACCTACGGCGTCGGAACCATCACCTGCATCGTGTCCTTCGATCCGAAGGCCGGCTGGGGCCATCGTTTCGTGCCGGTGGACGCCGGCGTCATCGCCGACCAGATCGAGGCGGCCACGGTCGCGCACGAGCCCGAGGTCGTCAAGATCGGCATGCTCGGCACGCCCGCGACCATCTCGACGGTTGCCGAGGCACTGGCATCGCGGACCTGGCGGCACGTGGTCGTCGACCCCGTCCTGATCTGCAAGGGTCAGGAGCCCGGTGCGGCTCTCGACACCGACAATGCCCTGCGCTCGGAGATCCTCCCGCTGGCCACCGTGGTCACGCCCAACCTGTTCGAGGCCGCGACCCTCGCCGGCATGGACGAACTGGCCAGTGTCGACGACCTCGCCGAAGCGGCTCGCCGGATCGCCGATCTCGGGCCGAAGTGTGTCGTCGTCAAGGGCGGGGTCGGACTCGCCGGTGACGAAGCGGTGGACGTGGTCTTCGACGGCACCGACATCACCATCCTCCGCGCACCCAAGGTGGGCGACGAGCGCGTGTCCGGTGCGGGTTGCGTGTTCGCCGCCGCGACCACCGCCGGACTGACCAAGGGCGCCGACGTCCTCGACGCGGTGCGCGCGGCCAAAGAATTCACCCACCGCGGGATCGTCGGTCGCATCAGCTCGACCGCCCCGTTCGACGCCGTCTGGCACGGACAGCAGTAGCACTCCGCGCTGTGCGGTAAACCCACCCTTTATCGGCACAATCACCACCTTGATGCGCATCCTGTCAGGCTGTTTGTGAGACACCTGGCGGGGTGTGTGGGGATCGGAATGGGTGATGACTATCAGTGTCGAGGTCGGCCGTACTCCTCGTGGGCAGCGGTCGTATCCACTCGGTTTCAAGGTCGAGTTCCTGCAGTTGTGGGATGCGGCAACGTTGGAACGCGGTGGCCGAGCCCGGTTGCTGCGCGAGCACGGTCTGTCGCGGGCCACGGTGCGGGGCTGGTTGCACTCGCGTGATCGGGGAGACTTTGAGGCGTCGATGGTGTCGGCAGCGCTGAAGTCGAAGGGATCGAGCCGCGTGGATGCTCAGGAACGAGCCGAGTTGGCGCGGTTACGCGCCGAGAATCAACGGCTGAAGAAGAAGGTCGAACAGGCCGAAGCCATTCAAGAGATCATGGGAAAAGCTATCGAGCTCATGGACGGGATCACCGCGAGCTCGACGAGCGAGGAGG
>NZ_MKKG01000016.1:0-83100 GCF_001942325.1 Gordonia sp. CNJ-863 | reverse complement strand
CACACACCGCGGATGATGGACTGTGCGCGGCGAGCCAGGCGACCGTGTCGTCGAATCGGCGCGTCATCTTTGCTGCCGGCCGTGCCCACGGCACATGTTCTGTGACGACGCCGTGCAGGCTGCAGTCGACCCGTCCAATGTGTCCTTGCAGGTAGCAGCGCATCCCGCCCAGGTCGAGGTGTCGCCAACGGCGCGGATGGTGTGGACGGTCATAGCCTGGTCGACGCCGTCGGCAGTGTGGACACCGCGAGTCCTGCCTGCGTTTCGCACGGACCGAGACGACCAACAACTGGCCGTCATCGTCGTCTTCAATGGCGACATCAAGAACCACCAGGTTCTCGATCTTCAGCAACTTCTGCAGTAGTCTAGTAGCGCGCAACGCCTGCTCCTCGGTTTAGTCTTCGCAAACCAAACCTTAAGTGAGACAGGGCGTTGCGCGCTTCAGGCGCACCGGGAGGCACCCACAGAACCGTCAAGAGTGCCACATCCGTTTGAGTACTGTAGGTATTCCACAGCAGTTTTCGGTGATTTGTCAGTGGCGGCAGGATAGTTCGCGACCCTGAGAACTGGAGGTTTGCAACACATCTCCCCCCGTCACCCCGCTAACCAAGGAGCGAGCGCCACGAAGGGCTGGCGACATCTGCTCACCAGACCTTCGTGGCTCGTCGCTTGCGCTCCTCGCACCTCAGGCAGCAAGGGTGAAGGAAACCGCTACGCGGCAACCATCACCGACGCAGCTCCGACTTCGCGATCGTGCGGAGATGCACCTCGTCCGGACCGTCGAAGATGCGCATCGCGCGGTGCCATCCGTACATCGCGGCCAGCGGCACGTCGTCACTGACGCCGGCGCCGCCGTGGACCTGGATCGCCCGGTCGATGACCTCGAGCGCCACGCGCGGTACCGACACCTTGGCGGCCGAGACATACGGCGCGGCGGCCTTGTTGCCGAGCTCGTCGATCGTCTTCGAGGCCAGCTGACACAGCAGGCGGGCCTGGTCGATCGCGATGCGCGACTCGGCGATCTGCTGCTGGACGACGCCCTGCTCGGCCAGCGGCTTGCCGAAGGCGACGCGCCCCTTCGACCGCTGGACCAGGAGGTGCAGAGCCCGTTCGGCAGCGCCGAGCGCACGCATGCAGTGGTGGATGCGGCCGGGGCCGAGGCGCGCCTGCGCCATCGCGAATCCGCCGCCTTCCTCACCGAGCAGGTTCTCGACGGGCACCCGGACGTTGTCGTAGACGATCTCGACGTGGCCGTGCTGGTCGTGACGACCGAACACCGGTACGTCGCGGACCACGGTGACACCCGGGGTGTCGATCGGGACCAGCACCATCGACTGCTGCCGATGGGTCGCCGCCCCGGGATCGGTCTTGCCCATCACGATGAGCAACTTGCAACGCGGGTCGGCTGCGCCGCTCGTCCACCACTTCCGGCCGTTGATCACATAGGAATCGCGGTCGCGTTCGATGTTGGTCTCGATGTTCGTCGCATCCGAACTCGCGACGTCCTTCTCGGTCATCGAGAACGCCGACCGGATTCGGCCGTCGAGCAACGGCTCCAGCCAGGTCTGTTTCTGCTCGTCGGTGCCGAACAGGTGCAGCAGCTCCATGTTCCCGGTGTCGGGCGCCGCACCGTTGACGGCTTCGGGCGCCAGATGCAGGCTCCACCCGGTGATCTCGGCCAGACCGGCGTAGTCCAGCTGGCTGATCCCGGATTCGGACGGCAGGAAGAGATTCCACAGGCCGCGGGCGCGGGCCCGCTTCTTCAGCTCCTCCACGACCGTCGGCACATCGTGATCGTCGGGACCGGCGAAGCCGCGCTCCTCTTCGTAGCGCTGCTCCGCCGGGAAGACGTCGTCGTGCATGAACGCGATGAGCTTCTCGCGCAGCTCGAGTGCCTTCGCCGACGGCCGGAGATCGAGTGTCTCGGCCGGGGTGCGAACGGTCAGATCCGGCTGCATCACTGTGCCACCGTCCGCAGTTCACGACGCAACAGCTTGCCGGTGGCGGTCTTGGGGATGTCGCTCATCACCACGACCTCACGCGGGTACTTGTAAGCCGCCATCCGCGTCTTGCAGTGGTCGATCAGTTCCTCCGGCGTCGCCTCGGTTCCCGGTCGCAGACTCACGAACGCCTTCACGGTCTCACCGCGGTAGGAGTCGGGCACGCCGACGACAGCTGCCTCCCGGACCGAAGGATGTTCGTACAGAACGTCTTCGACCTCGCGTGGCCACACCTTGAAACCGCTGGTGTTGATCTGATCCTTCATGCGGTCGACGATGTAGAACCATCCGTCGGCGTCCATGTAGCCGACGTCGCCGGTGTGGAGCACGCCGTTCGGGATGCCCTTCGCGGTCGCCTCCGGCTTGTTCCAGTAGCCGGCGACCACCTGCGGGCCGGCCGTGACCAGCTCGCCGACCTCGCCCGCCGGCAGGTCGTTGCCTTGCTCGTCGACGATCCGGACGACCGTGTCGTACACCGGGATTCCCACCGAGGTGGCCCCGGTCTCCTCGTCGGCCGGGGCCGTCACGCCGAACGGCACCGCATGCGACGGCGAGGTGGTCTCGGTCAGACCGTAGACGTTGTGGATGTAGTGACCGAACCGCTCCTGGAACTCGGCGATCGTGCTCGGCGGGATCGGCGCCCCACCGGAGTAGATCTTCGACAGGCTCGCCAGCGACGCCGGGTCGATGTCCGGCACGTTCATCAGGGCGATGAACACCGTGATCGATCCGACCGTGAACGTGGCCTTCTCCCGCGCGATCGTCGCGACGGTGTCCGCCGGGTCCATCCGGTACATCAGGACCAGTGGCGCACCCGTGAGTTCGGCGAGTGCGATGTGCGCGATGAGACCGGTGATGTGGAACAGCGGTGCCACGCCGAGGATCACGTCGTCACTGTCGACACCGACCCAGTCGCGGTAGGTCTGCGCATTGAACACGACGTTGCGGTGGGTGGTCATCGCACCCTTGGGCGGTCCGGTGGTTCCCGACGTGTAGGTCAGGAAGGCGACGCTGTCCCCGGTGAGATCGACCTTGGGCGGGCGCTGACCGCGGTACTTCGCGAGCATCGTCGCCAGGTCGACGGTGTCGGGGCAGTCGATCTTCTCGACGCCGGCCAGGGTTCCGCTGTTCGCGGTCTGGAACTCCAGCTCCGAGGTGGTGATCACCGTCCGCACCGCGGTCGGGTTGTCGCGCAGCGTCTCCTGCACGACGTCGCGGTACAGCGACTGCATCGCGACCAGTACCGTGGCGCCGGAGTCGACGAGGATCTCGGCGAGTTCACGGCTGCGGTACATCGGGTTGGCCGAGACGGCGATACCACCGGCCTTCCAGATACCCAACTGCGCGATGACGAACTGGGGGATGTTCTGGGCGTAGACCACCGCGCGGTCGCCCGGGGTGAAGCCCAGGTCCAGGATGCCGACCGCGAACGCGTCGGTCAGTTCGTCGAGCTCACCGGCCGTGACCGATCCGTCGAAGTAACGGATCAGGTCGGCGTCCGGGCTGCGCGCGGCGGTGGCCGCGAACATGTCCAGCGCGGTGTCGAATTCGATGTTCCGCGGCGCGAGATCCTGCTCGCGGTAGTGGCTGCGCCACACCTTGTCGTCGTAGACGCTCATGTCTGACGTACCTCTTTCGGCGAATGACTCAGGGATGAGTCAGCGGATGACGACGGGGTTCACCGGCGCACCGGTGCCGCTGACGACCTTGAGTGGGGCCGCGACGTACAGGAAGCTCCAGCGGTTGTCGGCGGCACACGCCTCGGCCAGCTCCTCGAGCCAGACGATCTCGGTGAACACGACACCCAGGTTGCGCATGAGCGCGTTGTGAAGCGGTAGCGCGACACCGGATTCCGGGTCGGTGGTGACCTCGTTCGCGATGGTGTCGGTGACGAGGTTCGGGATCTCTTTGTCCTGGAACCATTGCACGAGTTCACGTGAGTAGGTCAGGCCGGGCTCGCAGAAGCCGTCGTAGAACTGCTCCGGGTTGTTCAGCTCGTACCAGTAGGTCAGCCAGCCGGTGCGGATGATGAGGATGTCGTGGGGCTCGATGGTGACACCCTGTGCGGCAGCGGCGGCTTCGAGGTCGTTGTGGTCGAAGGTCTCACCCTTCTCCAGGTACTTCTTGCCGCGGTGGCGGGCCATGTCGATCAGCACGCCGCGGCCGACGACGCCCTTCTCGGCGATCGGCAGGACCGACGCCTTGTCGAGCGCGTCGACGGTGCTGCGGGCGTCGTAGCCGTTGTAGAGTTTGCCGTCGTACCAGACGTGGCCGAGTGCGTCGTACTGCGTGGAGCCCTGCAGGAAGATGTTCGCGGTGTCGTCGGCGTAGTGCAGACCACCGGGGAACTGCGGTGCACCTTCGCCGTCCCACGACGACTCGTCGAGGATGTTCTTCCGGTTGATGCCCTCGCGACCCGGCCACAGCGGGTCGCCGGGGCTCTCCTTGCGACCCATCTCGATCTGCAGGGTGAAGGTCTCGCCCGACTTGATGTGACCGACACCGCGCAGGACCTCGCTCGCGTCCAGGTAGTTCAGGGCGCCCACCTCGTCGTCGGGTCCCCACTTGCCCCAGTTCGACGGGGTGTCGGCACCCAACAGGTCACCCATGGACGGCGCAGTGGTCTCGATCTCGGTCATCTCATCTCCTTTGATTCGATCCAGAGCGGAACCGACGGTTCCGGGTCGCACACTGAACGGTGCGAACTGAATTTCTCGACTGAACTTTGTGAGCGCTCGCTCGGTAAGTTCATTGTGACGAGCATCGCACTCGTTCGCAGCGCCGTCAAGAGGCGAAATCGGTGATGTCTCAGCATTTGTCAGCAAGAGAAGGGAAAGCCCAGTACACACGGCAGGTTCAGCAAAGCTGAACTTCCCCTGTCCAGGGGTAGGCCGCCTGGACGCGCCGAAGGTCGGGGGGCCTAGCGGTCGGCCCGGAAACCCACCATGCCGAGAGCGAGATTCGCGTACTCGCGAGCGATGCGACGTCCCTGAGCGGCGTCGGAGTCATCGGTCCAGGTCGGGACGGCCAGGCACATCGTGACGATCGCCTTGGTCGCCACGGACAGGTCGCCGGACCGGAAGGCGCCGAGGTCGGCGGCGCGCCGGGCCGTATCGAGCAGGCGACCCTCGATCTGCGCCATCGACGCCTGCAGGTGAGTGCGGTTGGGTTCCTCGAGTCGCCGCAGCTCGGTCGCCAGGACCAGAGCCAGCGCGCGACGCTCGACATGGAAGAGCGTGAGCGCCTCCACCATGTTGGCGAAGGCGGTCACCGCGTCGACGCCGTCGCCGGCTGCGTCGAGACGTCGCGCCAGGTCAGCGTGGGCGATGTTGACCAGCGCGACGAGCAGGTGCTGCTTGCTCGGGTAGTGGTGATAGATGCCTGCGACACTGATGTCGGCGCCGGCGGCGATGAGGCGCATCGTCGCACCGTGATAGCCGAGTTCCTCGAAGACGTCGATCGCCGACTCCAGCACCGGGTCGAGGGTCAGCGGGGCGAACACACGCCAGTCCGTCGGGTCCCCGGCGGCCTCCGCCTTCTCCGGTTGCGGCGACTCGAGGAAACGAGCGACGGGCACGTCCAGGCACTGCGCGATCTGGCGCAACCGGTCGACGGTGAGCCCGACCTTCCCGTTCTCGATGGCGCTCATGGTCCCGACGCTCACCCCGATACCGGCCGCCAGCCCACGCAGCGTCACGCCCGCCTGCTTGCGCAACTCACGCACGGCGGCGCCGCTGTCGGTCACCGGTTGTTCGACCACGCTGAACAGCTTATGGGGAGCCGCGCATTTTTCGTAGACTCATCCTCGTGGTCCACAACCTGCCGCCTCGCTCGCGTCACCCCGAACGCTCGTACGCATGAACGCCTACGAGAGCCGTCCCTGGCTGGCCCACTACCCGTCCGGACTCTCCGAGCACCTCGACGTCGAGTTCGGATCCCCACTCGAGATGTTCGACGCCGCGATCGCCGCATCCCCCGACGCTCCGGCCGTCCACTACTTCGGCGCGACGCTGAGCTGGGCCGACCTCGACGCCGCATCCGACGCCCTCGCCCACGCATTGCAGGAACACGGCTTCGCGGTCGGCGACCTGCTGGGCATCGCCGTCCAGAACGAGCCCGCGATCGTGCTCGGGCTCCTCGCGGCCTGGAAGGTCGGCGGTGTCGCCGCCCTCATCAGCCCCATGTACAAGCGCGGCGAATTCCGCAGGGCCCTGGACGATTTCACTCCGGCCGCCCTCCTCGTGCTCGACGAGGTCCACGCGGAGGTCGCCGACGAGCTCGGGTCGATCGGACTCGTCGTCACGGCCTCGCCGCTCGACTTCGCCGGCAGCGACGATCTGCAGCGCGTGTTCGACGTGTCCCGGGTTTCCACGGCAGGCACCGTCGAACTCCTCGACCTGATCGGCACCGGCTCGCGTGCGGTCACCCGGCACGCACCCGCACCGGATGATGTCGCGGTGCTGGCGCCGACGTCGGGAACCACCGGTCCACCCAAGGGCGCCAAGCTGACGCACCGCAATCTGACGTTCAGCGCGCAGGCCTATCGCACCTGGACGGGCCTGCAATCCGGCGAGCCGATCCTGTGCATGTCGCCGATCTTCCACGTCACCGGCCTGGTGGGCTCGGTGATGCTGGCGCTGTCCCTGCGCTCGCCGCTCATCCTCACCCACCGATTCGACGCCGGCCTGGTCCTCGACGCGGTCCGCGCCTGGCGTCCGGCGTTCGCCGTCGCCTCGATCACCGCCTACATCGCGCTCGCCGACCACCCCGACGCGTCGCCCGAGGCGTTCGGATCACTCCGACTCCGCTATTCGGGCGGCGCACCGGTCCTCCCCGACGTCGCCGAACGGATCTCCGAACGTCTGGGCGGGATGATCCACAACGTGTACGGGCAGACCGAGTCCACCTCGCCGACCCATATGGTGCCGCCCGGTGTCCTCGCACCGGTCGATGCCGAAACCGGCGCTCTCTCAGTGGGTCTGCCGATCTTCGACACGATGGCGCGCGTCGTCGACGAGCGCGGCGAACCGGTACCGCCGGGGACGTTCGGCGACATCGTCACGGCCGGACCGCAGATCGCCGCCGGCTACTGGGGTCAGGACGACGACGGCTCGGCGCTGCGCCACGGTGAGATGCGCACCGGCGACGTCGGTTTCATGGATGCCGACGGCTGGTTCTACGTCATCGACCGCAGCAACGACCTGATCAACGCGTCCGGGTACAAGATCTGGCCGTTCGAGATCGAGCAGGTGTTGCAGTCGCACCCGGCGGTGCTCGAGACGGCCGTGGTCGGCATCCCCGACGACTACCGCGGTGAGTCGACTCGCGCCTACGTCGCCCTGCAACCGGGTGCGGAGGTCACGCCGACCGAACTCATCGAGTACTGCCGCGAACGGATGGCGGCGTACAAGTACCCGCGCGAGGTCGAGATCGTCGGCGCACTCCCGCGCAGCGCGACCGGCAAGCTGTTGCGCCGCGAACTGCGCTGATCAGACCCGGCAGCCGAGCGCGGCCAGGGCCATCGCGGTGAGCAGACGCCGCAGCTGCGCCTCGTCGTAGGCGGGCAGCCGGGGCGAGGAGTTCAGCAGGCCGAACGTCGCGTGTACGCGGACGCGAGCCTCCGCCCGGTCGAGTGTGCGGCCCTCCTGCTCGTAGATGGCGATCACGACGTCGACCCAGCGTTCGACGTAGCGCCGCTGCAACAGCCGGACCCGGTGGTTGGCCTCCGGCGTCATCGACGACAGGTCGCGGTCCTGGACGACGATCAGATCGGGTTTCGTGACGAGCACGTCGATGTGAAAGCCGATGAGCGCCAGCAGGGTCTCCGACGGCGGACCGCCGCGGTCGACCACCTCGGCACCGCCGTCGTACAGCCGCTGGCTGATGTCGACGAGCATCTCGTCGAGCAGTTCGGTCTTCGACGAGAAGTGCCGGTACATGGCCGGCCCGCTCACCCCGACCGCGCGGCCGATGTCCTCGAGACGCACGCCGGCGAAGCCGCGTTCGGCCATCTGCCGCGCGGCCGCGGTCAGCAGCTCGGCGCGCCGGGCGGCCTTCGCCTGGGTGCGACGGGTCGGCGGGCGGGGAACGTCCCCCGTGTCGACCGGTGGGGTGTCACTGGTGGCGGACATGGTGATCCGCACTCTACTCACCAGCCGTCGATGTGGAGCACCGAGTCGAGGGGCTTACGCGGAGCCGGCTTGAAGTCGGTGCCGGTGTAGTAGGCCACCGGCAACAGGACACCCTGGTGGATGCCCGCGGGGATGCCGAGCAGCTCGGCGATCTCCTTCTCGTGGGCCAGGTGCAGCGTGGTCCAAGCGGATCCGAGGCCGCGGGCACGCAGCGCGAGCTGCAGACTCCAGGCGCCCGGCAGCAGCGAGCCCCAGACGCCGGCCTGGTTACCCTCGGGCAGGTCGCCGCCGGTGTATATCGCGCCGATGACCAGCACCGGGACCTGCCCCATCGTGTCGGCGAGGTACTGGGCGCTCGACGCGACCCGCTTGCCGGTCTCGTCGCGCGGCTGCTGGGCGGCGTAGTACTTCGAGAAGGACTGCGCGTAGTAGTCGGCGACCTTCTGTTTGAGTTCGGGGTCGGTGAGCACGATCCAGTGCCAGGTCTGGCTGTTGCTGCCGGTCGGCGCCTGCAGTGCGACCTCGAGCGCTTCCTTGACCACGTCGAGCGGGACCGGGCGGTCGTAGTCCAGACGTTTGCGCACCGAGCGCGTCGTCGAGAGCAGCTGGTCGGGATCGAGCGGCAGGAGTTCGGTCATGTCCCCCATCTTCCACACGTCGGGCGGTGGACACCACCAGCCGTGGTCAGATCAGGCTCGGACCGGGCGGTTTCGTCGGTTCAGGCGATGGCCGATCCGAGCGCGGCCCCGGCCAGGAGAACAGGTATCGAGATGATCGCTCCGGCACCACCCGCCACAAGTCCCGTTCCGGCCCGCCTTACCGATCGCACGCCCCGAACGGGTGCCGTGCTCAGTGCGAGCAGGACCAGCCCGGTCAACGGTGGCCCGACGACCAGCCACAGCGCATCCCTGGAGGCCAATCCGGTGAACGGCAACGACATCACGAGCATGCCGATCACGACTGCACCAAACGATTCCGGCCCGAACCAGTCCTCACGTCGATACCTCGTCGACAGGGTCGTCATCACAGTGTCACCAACGCGACGTACGCGACCACCACACTCGCGGCCAAGACACCCAGAGCTGCTCCCGCACACCGCGGTGTTCGGCGCCACCACAGGCCGACAGCGATCGTCAGGAGGACCACGCCTGCAATGCCTATCACCACTCCCAGCGACGACGACCACTCCGGATTCAGTCGGTCCGTGATCCCGGCCAGAATCATGAAGACGAAAATGGCGAATGCCACCGATACCGGTACGGCCACGGTGGCTGCCTGCCAGAATCGGGAATCCGCGAGTAGCGCACGGTGCTTCATCGGCCGCGACACTATCGCACCATGACAACGGTGGGGGGATTGTCCGGGTCTCCGAGGTTCGTCGGTCTGTTCCGTTCCCAGTTCGGGTCGTCGAAGTCGGCCTTGAAGGGATCCATCATCGCTCGGCCCCCGCCGACCTCGTGGTAGTCCGGCAGGTTGAACAACGGCCCCACTGCACTGCCGGAGTCGGCCGCGTCGATCAGCACGGGGCGGCTCTGTCCGGCCGAATTGTCCTGGTAGATCTCGACCGACGGATAATCGGTGATCTCACCACCGGCAATGATCCGAGCAGTGCCGGGGTTTCCGCTGGTCGGTTGCAGGACAAGCGAGCCGTTGACGGTGTGGCCGGTGACCGAAGCGCCGGGCGGCGCGAACGGATTCACCGCGTCGTACTGAACCATGACCGATCCATCGGGTCGCTGCTGTGCCTGGACCTCAGGCTCACCGACCCGTACCTGACCAGTGGAGTCGACCGAGGGATTCTGTCTCGTGACGATCAGGCCGTTCTCGTAGTCCACGTACATGACGACACGGGCATGCTCCGGGTCGAAGTTCGCAACCTCTGCCCGATCGTCCCCCAGGTCGTAATGCGGAGCATTGAACACCTCGGCCGCCGGTATGTACAGTGCCGCGCGTACAACACCTTGCCCGGGCACCGGTTCGATGCGCGCGACCTTGATTCCGGGTCCGACGCCTTGGTATTTCGGGTCGTAACTGTTCGGATTCAGCGCCTCGGCAGTCTTCCAGTCGACCGAGCCAGATGGTTCGCGCCCGAATATCTCCTCGAAGGCAGCCGCAGAGGCACGCATGCGCTCCGGATCTGCGCGCGGACTCTGTCGCTTGGAGTCCGCGATCACCGCGAGCGCAGACGTCAGTGCTTCCTCTGGCGCCATGGTCTCGAGAGTCTGGGTCGCCCCGGCGACCTCGGCACCCCAGGTGGCGTCGGCGCCGACGAGAGAGGACACCAATCCGCCGAGTCGGGCCAGCTGCAGTCCTGCTTCGGAACTCCAGTCCTCGACGCCGTCGACGACCCATGAATCAGACAGTGTGACAGGGGGAATCACGTAGTTCTGAATGATCGAACGAATCTCGGAAACGGGATGCGACATCGCCCCATGAGCGCCGGCCGCCGCCGCCGAGAGCGCGTCGTAGCCGGACGCCACCGCGCCGATCTGCTCTCGTTCTCGTTCGGCCCGGTCTTCAGCAGCTCGTCGCCCACCGCCTGTCCAGGCCAGATCATAGACCGTGTCTCGCATGGTCTTTGACGTCCCGACCATTGCATCGGCGATCGCCGCGGACCGGGTGGACAACTCTCGCAGAGAGTCGATGTTCCAACTCAGAACGTCACTTGGAGTGGTCACACTCACCCACCGCTAGTCGCGGAGTTGATGTCGGGCACACCCGCGATGCGAGCTGCGGCCTCCGCGTCCGAGTCGCTGTATGTGTCCGCAGACAGCGACAGGAGACTTGCGAACTGGTCATACCTCGCCTTGACCACCTGCTTGGCGCGTGTACTCGCCGTATTCGACTCACCGAGCGCAGACCCCACACTGCTCCCCACCAGTTGTGCCGCGACTTCGGCGGCGCCCAGGAAGGGAGCCGAATCGACATCTCCAGAAAGCTGAGCCAGCGTGCCCGACGCCACTCTCAGGCTGTCCGGATTCACTTCAACCGACAAGACAATCCCCTCCCCGCGCCCTGATTCGGAAGAATATACCGCTGGACGTATCGGCACTGTCGCAGCAGTCCACACCCGACCGAGGCTCCCTAGCCCAACACTCCGTGCTTGCGAAGGTGCTTCAGCAACCCGCGGGTCACCGGGAGTTCGGTCAGGTCTTCAGCCGTGAACCAACCGGCGTCCACGGCGTCGTCACCGGCGCACAGGGTGCCGGACACGATCCGCGCGGCGAAGTCATGGACCTCGAACACCACGTCGTCAGGGCCGGGGATGTCGACGGTCCACAGCAACTCCCCCACTTCGACGTGAAAGCCGGTTTCCTCCAGCATCTCCCGCGCGACTGCCGCCTCGATGGACTCGCCGGGTTCGACCTTTCCGCCCGGCACGGTCCACTTCCCGGCCTGCGGCGGGTTTCGCCGTTGGATGAGCAAGACGCGTCCCTCGCCGTCGGTCAGCACAGCACCGACCGCGACGATGCGCGTGGTCATCGGACGTCCGCCGCGGGCACCCGGGTGCGCGCCCGCGGATCCGGCGCCGGCGAACTTGCGAGATACCGGCCGATCGCCTCGCGGATCCGGTCCAGCGCGTCCGCATCGGAGTCCGCGTCGACGATCACGTCGACCATGCCCTGAACCGCGAGCCGGCCGGCGAGAATGCCCTGGCGCGTGGCCATCTCGCCGGCATGTTCGAGGTCGCGGTGGACGATGAGACTCGCCCCCTCCGGCGGTAGCGGCGACAACCACGCGTCCGCGCGGGCCACCCGCAGGTCGGCCGGGAACAGCGCCAACGCCGCACCGCCGGCACCCTGGCCGAGCATCACCGAGACG
This sequence comes from Gordonia sp. CNJ-863, assembly GCF_001942325.1. Classification (NCBI taxonomy): domain Bacteria; kingdom Bacillati; phylum Actinomycetota; class Actinomycetes; order Mycobacteriales; family Gordoniaceae; genus Gordonia; species Gordonia sp. CNJ-863. The sequence goes on along the minus strand of NZ_MKKG01000016.1, from coordinate 71,147 downwards.
GTCGGTACCGGCACCGTGATCAATTCGACCGTGCAGCGGGCGATCTGGGCGGCGAGTCCGCCCTCCTCGGCGACCACCGACAGCTCCGCCCCCGGCGTGTCGATGACGGTGACCACGGGCAACCCGAGATCGCCTGCCGCGATGATCGCCCGGCGCGCCTCACGCAGATGCCGGGGACCGGGCAGCTCGCCGTTGTCCTGGGACACCCTGTCGTAGCCGACGACCATCGCCACGCGGCCGCCGAAGTCGCTGAGTGCGAAGCGAAGTGGCCCGGCGTCGGACAGCGCTGCCGAATCCCCTTGCGAGAGGAACTCGATCAACCCCGCCCGACCCGGTTCACGGGTCGCGAGGACGCTGGCCCAGGCGTGGTGCGCCGGCGTGCCCGAATCGTCGGGCGCGGTCTGCGGAGCCTGCGTCGGCGGCGCGCCACCGTGCAGGGTGAGCAGTCGCAACACCGCCGCGAGCCGCCCGGCCAGAGCGTCCGGTTCCACCACATCGTCGACGACCGTTGTGCGGAAGAGATTCTCGGCCGTCTGTACCCCGTCGGGAAACGGTTCGCCGTAGAGTCCTTCATAGACACGGGGCCCGAGGAACCCGACGAGCGCGCCGGGTTGCGCCCACGTGACGTGACCGAGCGACCCCCAGGAGGCGAACACCCCGCCGGTCGTGGGGTGCCGCAGATAGACGAGGTACGGCAGCCCGGCCGCCTTGTGCGCGGTGACGGCTCCGGTGATCGCGACCATCTGGAGGAACGCCGCGGTCCCCTCCTGCATGCGGGTGCCGCCCGACGCGGGCAACGCAATCAGCGGAATCCGTTCCCTTGTGGCCCGGCCGATCGCCTCGACGATGCGCGCGCCGGCATCACGGCCGATAGACCCGCCGAGAAAGCCGAACTCGCTGAGGACGATCGCCGCGCGGTGACCGCCGATCAGACCGGCGCCGGTGATCACCGATTCGTCGGAATCGCTACGCACCCGGGCGCGGGCCAGGTCGTCGGCGTAGGCACGGTCGTCGCCGTCAGAGGTGACCGCGGGGCGGACGATCGCGGTGTCCCACGACTCCCACGACCCGTCGTCGACGATCATCCCCCGCAGCTCCACGGCCGACAGCCGTGCCCGTTCACCCATGCCTCACACCGTATCCCGCTCGTGCACTGCCTCCCGGGAGATCAGCCTCCAGAGGAGAGAGCCGATGAACTCCGTCTGGCCCTGTTGAAGTCGGTCAGCGAGAGTAGATGACGCGGGTGCGCAGGACGACGTCGGCGACCGAGCGTCGTCGGCGATCGACCACCGCCCACGCCAGTCCGATCGCGAAGAGCGTGCAGATCAGCGCCCGCAGAACCGCGACCGCCGGCCGGATGCGCTCGCCCTTGCTGTTCACCACGCGGAGTCCCATCACCACCGAGCCGAGCGTGCGCCCCGACACCTCCCAGCACGTGGCCAGGTAGAGCACCGAGGTGACCACGAAACCCGTTGTGGTGAAAAACAGATTGACCTCGGGAAACCGGTACTCACTGACCGAGACCACGAATTTCATCAGCGCGAGTCCCGCGTAGCAGGCTCCCAGGATCGTCCAGACGACGAGCAGGTCGAGGAATGCCGCGATTCCGCGACTCACGATCCCGGCGTTCTTGTCCCGGTCCTGCACGGCATGCGCCCGATGGACCGCCGGGTGAGCAGGTTTGGGTTCAGCGGTCATTCGGTCGCCCCGTCCTGCCTGGTGGCCTCGACCGCCTCGGCACCACGGCGACGCAGGAAGCGGTTGACCGCGTTGGCGACCGCGTCGTCGGCACGTTCACTGGTGCTGCGCACGTCTGTCATCACGTCGGCGGTGACCGAGGTGCTGGCCTCGCGGATGATGTCGGGGAGGTCGACGCCGTCGATGATCTCCTCGGCCAGCTCGACGAGGTCGACACGGTCGAGGACCGCGTCGATGTCGAGTTTGGCGGCCACCGCGTCGAGGTCGACCTTCCCGATCACCTCGTCGAGGTCGACCAGGTCGATCGCCTTCATCAGATCCACCTGCGCGACAGCACGATCGAGGTCGACGGTTTCGATCACGGCGTTGAGGTCGATGACCGCGAGGACCTCGGCGATGAGCCGCTCGAGATCGACGTGGTTCAGCACGAGGTCGGTGAGATCCACCTCTTCGGTGAGCACCTCGACGACCTCGCGGATGACCGCACCGAGGATCGTTCGGGTCGTCGTGGCGACCCAGGCGCGGGTGTCGACGACGAACTCCTGCACGCCGGTACGCGCCGAGCCGACCACTCCGCCCACGACCGGTAGACGCTCGGCGACGTCGATGACGACACCCGCGAAATGCAGCGACTCCCTCGTCAATTGGGATAGCGCGCTGCGCCGCGCCTCGGGGTTCACCGACGAATTATCGCACGAGGGGATGAGCCCCGACCGTCGCAATCGTGTCACGTCGAGTGTCATGTAACGGCACCGGTTCAGGACCGATATGGTGCCCGAGGCCCGTCGAGACAAGTGCGCGTCATGATGGTGATCAGTCCTATGAGAGGTTTGCTCGACGATGCCCGAATCCGTACCCCCACGCGCGCACCCGGTGTCCCGATGGCTGCTCGCGGCCCCCGTCGCGGCGTTCACACTCGTCGTCGCCGGTTGCGGCATCAGCCAGCAGACCGCGGCGACGCCGCCGACGCCCGAGATCACCTCCGCCGTGGCGGCGCCGACCACCGACGCACCGCTGCCCACCCCCTCGCCCGTGATCACCGTGGCCTCGGCACCGGCTGCGGACGACGCACTGAGGACGCTCAACACCCTGGCCGTCAAGGGTCGCGCACCCAAGACCGGATACGACCGCGACCTGTTCGGCCAGGCCTGGTCCGATGACGTCACCGTCGACGGCGGGCACAACGGGTGCGACACCCGCAACGACATCCTGCGTCGCGACCTGACCGGCATCACCCTCAAGCCGGGGTCCAACGGCTGCGCCGTCCTGTCGGGCACGCTCGACGATCCCTACACCGGCACGACGATCCGGTTCGTCCGCGGTCAGGGGACGTCCTCGGCGGTCCAGATCGATCACGTCGTCGCACTCTCGGACGCGTGGCAGAAGGGCGCGCAGCAACTCTCCCCGCAGCAGCGCATCGACTTCGCCAACGACCCGCGCAACCTGCAGGCCGTCGATGGTCCGACGAACCAGAAGAAGGGTGCCGGCGACGCCGCGACCTGGCTGCCGCCGAACAGGGGCTACCGGTGCACCTACGTGTCCCGTCAGGTCGAGGTGAAGGCGGCCTACCGGCTCTGGATGACCCAGGCGGAGAAGGACGCGATCATCCGTGTCCTGTCCTCGTGCGGCGCCACGGCACCGACGACCACCGAGCGCACCGCGACGCGCACCTCAACGGCGACCCCGGTCCCCGAGACGACCTACACGCCCCCACGGCTCTACGCCCCGCCGGCCGAGACGACGCCGCCGGTGGACGCGCCGTCCTCGGCGTACTACGCCAACTGCTCGGCGGCCCGTGCGGCCGGAGCGGCCCCGCTGTACGCGGGTCAGCCCGGTTACCGCGCCAAGCTCGACCGTGACGGCGACGGGGTCGCCTGCGAGTAATCCCGCTCAGAACGACGAACGCACGAAAAAACCCGAGCGGATGATCCCGCTCGGGTTTTTCGGTGTCGAGACGACTTACAGGGCCTCGTAGAGCTCCCGTGCCAGCGCCGCGGTCTCGGACGGCGTCTTGCCGACCTTCACGCCTGCGGCTTCGAGGGCCTCCTTCTTGGCCTGTGCGGTGCCGGAGCTACCGGACACGATCGCACCGGCGTGACCCATGGTCTTGCCCTCCGGCGCGGTGAAGCCCGCGACGTAGCCGACGACCGGCTTGGAGACGTTGGCCTTGATGTAGTCGGCGGCCCGCTCCTCGGCGTCGCCACCGATCTCACCGATCATCACGATCAGCTTGGTCTCGGGGTCCTTCTCGAACGCCTCGATGGCGTCGATGTGGGTGGTGCCGATGACCGGGTCGCCGCCGATGCCGATGGCGGTCGAGAAGCCGAGGTCGCGCAGCTCGTACATCATCTGGTACGTCAGGGTGCCCGACTTGGAGACCAGACCGATCGGGCCCTTGCCGGTGATGTTGTTCGGCGTGATGCCGACCAGAGCCTCACCCGGGGTGATGATGCCGGGGCAGTTCGGACCGATGATGCGGGTCTTGGCGCCCTTCTCCACGTTGTAGGCCCACGCGTAAGCGCTGTCCTGTACCGGGATGCCCTCGGTGATGACGACCAGCAGCGGGATCTCCGCGTCGATCGCCTCGATGATGGCGTCCTTGGAGAACTTCGGCGGGACGAAGGCGATCGAGGTGTCGGCCCCGGTCTCCTTCATGGCCTCGGCGACGGAGGCGAACACCGGCAGTTCGACGTTGTTGCCGTCGGCGTCGACATGCGAGACCGTGGTGCCGGCCTTGCGGGCGTTGACGCCACCGACGACGTTGGTGCCGGCCTTGAGCATCAGGGCGGTGTGCTTGGTTCCCTCACCACCGGTGATGCCCTGGACGATGACCTTGTTGTCCTTGTTCAGAAAGATCGACATATTCCGTGGCTCCCTTACTTGCTCGCCAGCTCGGCGGCCTTGTCGGCGCCCGAGTCCATGGTTTCGGCGAGCGTGACCAGCGGGTGGTTCGCATCGGCCAGGATCTTGCGACCTTCGTCGACCTTGTTGCCGTCGAGGCGGACGACGAGAGGCTTGTTGGCCTCCGACCCCAGCTTCTCCAGGGCGCCGACGATGCCGTTGGCGACAGCGTCACACGCGGTGATGCCACCGAAGACGTTCACGAAGACGCTCTTGACCTGATCGTCGTTGAGGATGACGTCCAGGCCGGCGGCCATGACCTCGGCCGAGGCACCGCCACCGATGTCGAGGAAGTTGGCCGGCTTCACACCGTTGTGCTTCTCACCGGCGTAGGCGACGACGTCGAGGGTCGACATGACCAGACCCGCACCGTTACCGATGATGCCGACCTGTCCGTCGAGCTTGACGTAGTTGAGGTCGTTCTCCTTGGCCTTGAGCTCGAGCGGGTCGGTCGCCTCGATGTCGGCGAACTCCGCATGGCCGGGCTGACGGAAATCGGCGTTCTCGTCGAGGGTGACCTTGCCGTCGAGGGCCAGGATCTGATCGTCCGGCGTGCGGACGAGCGGGTTGACCTCCACCAGGGTGGCGTCTTCGGCGACGAAGACCTCCCACAGCTTCTGGATGGTCACGGCCGCGGCGTCGAGGACCTCGGCAGGCAGATGGCCCTGCTCGGCGATCGAGCGGGCGGTCTCCAGGTCGACACCCTTCACGGCGTCGACGGCGACCTTGGCGAGACGCTCGGGCTTGGTCGCGGCGACCTCTTCGATCTCCATGCCGCCCTCGACCGAGCACATGGCCAGGTAGGTGCGGTTGGAACGATCGAGGAGGAAGGAGATGTAGTACTCCTCCGCGATGTCGCTGGCCTCGGCGACCAGCAGCTTCTTCACGACATGGCCCTTGATGTCGAGGCCAAGGATGTTGGAGGCGTAGGACTGCGCGTCGTCCGGGGTAGCGGCGTACTTCACGCCACCTGCCTTGCCACGTCCGCCGGTCTTGACCTGCGCCTTGATCATCACAGGCCTGCCGATTTCCTCGGCAATCGCCCGCGCGTCGGCGGCATCATCGGTCACCCGACCGGGTGTGGTGGGAACCCCGTGCTTGGCGAACAGTTCCTTCGCCTGGTATTCGAAGAGATCCATTCAGCTCACCATCTCGTAGATTTGCCCGCCTAAGGGTGTAACGCGGGCCATATCGGACTTTAAACCCGTGCTTTATCGCCCCTTCGCGCGCACCCTGCCCATGTGCGACAGATCACTCGCTCGGTACGAACCTACTCCCGAGTACGTCTCGATACCTCTCACCTGGCAGATTCGCCGGACGCCGGACCCGGCCGGACACGCCCGCGGCCCGGGGTGTTGAATCGATCGCGGCGACAAACCCGGGGAAGCCACGCATCCAGGTCGGCAAACCCAAGATTCGACGGTTTGACGAAGTTGGAAATATCTTGTGACTCAGCTCACAAATTTCCGATTAGCGGCTTTCTACGGTTGGACTTGCCGCAATCATTTCGTTACCGTCGGCTCTCAGAGTTGGTCACAGAAGGATTACGGACATTACGTCGGATCCGCGGTAGCGAAGAGATGAGGTGGACGATTTGGCGGGACCCGGAGTCTCACGCGGATCGAGCCGCGTCCGATCGGGCGGGTTGGTCGACGACCTCACAGCAGAGGAGATGACCACCATCATCCCCTTCGTCGACGACGACACGGACTACGACCTCAGCGATTACGACTTCGGCTACGAAGCCCCCCGCTCGTCTGCTTCCACCACCCGGACACCGTCCGAAGAGACCACCTGGACCCCCTCGTCCTGGAAGGGCTACTACCGCCCGACCCACTCGGAGATCACCCAGGACATCCTGATCCCCGAGCACGAGTTCGATCAGTACGAACACGACGAGCCGTTCGACGTCGAGGGCGCCGAGCTCGACATTCTCGTCGACGACGAGAACGAGTCCGACTCCGACCTCCGTCCGTTCCGCACCAATCCGGCCGGCCAGCGCGTCCGTCGCCGCGGCAAGCACCGCATCGCGGCCCCGCCGAACGCCCTCAAGGGTGGGCGCGCCGCCCTGATCGCCATGGCGGCCGGCGCAGCCGTTGCCGCGGTCTCCCAGGTGGGTGCCACCGACGACCCGTCGACCACCACCGCCACCACCAACGCCGCAGCTGTCAACGACGCCACGGCCCCCGTCGACCTCGGCCCGGGAGTGGCCACCGCGTCGCCGGTCACCGACCAGATGAACGTCTTCACCGACCAGCTCGGCGTCGGCGCCAAGATGGCCGCCGACGAGGCGCAGCGCGAGGCCCTGGCCCGTCGCCCACTCTTCACCTCGCCGATCCCGCTCGGCAAGTACGACTTCACCTCCGCCTTCGCGATGCGCTGGGGCACCATGCACGGCGGCATCGACATGGCCGCCCCGCTCGGTACCCCGATCCACGCGGCGACCGACGGCGTCGTCATCAAGGCCGAACCGGCCTCCGGTTACGGCCACTGGGTTCAGATCCGCGCCGACGACGGCACGGTGACCATGTACGGCCACATGTCCTCGTCGGGCGTCCTCGTCAGCGCGGGACAGAAGGTCACCGCCGGCGACGTCATCGCACTCGTGGGCAACGAGGGCTTCTCGTTCGGCCCGCACCTCCACTTCGAGGTGTGGAAGGACGGCAACACCAAGATCGATCCGGTGCCGTGGCTCGCCGCCAAGGGCGTCAAGCTCTCCGGCTACACCGGCTAGATCCTCTCTCCGCCATCTGAGGCGTGCGACGCGCTCACGCCCGCCCCGTCGCTCCCTGAAATCACTGCCGGCACGATCACATTGCGATCTGTCCCGGATCAGACCATCCCGGCATGCGGGACCAAACGCAACGTGATCGTGCTGCTCAGAGCTTTTCTCCCGGGATGCCACCTGCGGTCAGCAAGGTGACGCGTCCGGCACTGCCGCCGTAGTCGATGGTGACGCGTTCGGTGGCGCCACTGCCCTCCTTGGCCACGACCTTGCCCATGCCGTACTTGGGATGGTTGTGCCGGTCGCCGATGTCGAGGTGGACCTGCTTGTTGCGTCCGCGGGCCGGGTCGGAGGAGTACGACGACCGGCCGCGACCGAACGACGAACCGCCGCCACTGCCCGAGAACGAGTCGTCGCGACCGAACACGCCGCCCGACGATCCGCCGAAGCCACGTACCGAACGACGCGGCTCGGTGCGCCGCCAGTCGATCAGGTGCTGCGGGATCTCCGGCAGGAAGCGGGATTCCGGATTCGACACCGGCTGCCCCCATGATGCACGGGTCACCGATCGGGTCAGGTACAGACGCTGCTTGGCGCGGGTGATGCCCACGTAGGCGAGGCGGCGTTCCTCACTCAGTTCGTTCGGGTCACCGAGTGCACGCATGTGCGGGAAATGCCCGTCCTCCCAGCCTGTCACGAACACGACCGGGAACTCCAGGCCCTTCGCGGTGTGCAGCGTCATCATCGTGACGACGCCGTCACCCTCGTCGGGCACCTGGTCGGCATCGGCGACCAGCGAGACCCGCTCGAGAAATGCTGCAAGAGAACCGGGTTCGGGTTCACCCTCGCGGTCCACCTCGATGGACGGATCATCGTCCGCCTCCAGATCGACCTGGGCGGCATCGGCGCTGAACTCCCGTGCGACGGCGACGAGTTCGTTGATGTTGTCGAGCCGGGCGCCGTCCTGGGGATCGTTCGACGCCTCCAGCTCGGACCGGTAACCGGTGCGTTCGACGATCGCGTCGACGAGTTCACCGATGTCGGCGGACTCCTCGGTGGCGTCGAGGAAGGCGGTGTCGGCGTCGTCGGTGTCGGATTCGCCGAAGTGCGTGAGGAAGTCGGCGCGCAGGCCCTCGATGAGTTCGACGAAGCCGCCGATCTGCTTGACCGCGCGTGTGTTCAGTAGCGCGACCTTGCCCTCGGCGGCGTCGACGAGCGACTCGTAGAAGCTGCGGCCGGTGTTCTCCGAATGCACGGCGACACAGGCCTCGGCGCGATCGCCGATTCCGCGTCGGGGGGTGTTGAGGATGCGCCGCAGGCTCACCGAGTCGTCGGGGTTGGCGACCACCCGCAGGTAGGCGACCACGTCCCGGACCTCTTTGCGCTCATAGAACTTGGTGCCGCCGACCACCTTGTAGGGGATGCCGTGGCGGACGAACACCTCCTCGATCGCACGGGAGCCGGTGTTGGTGCGGTAGAAGACCGCGATGTCGGAGTACTTGTAGCTCGATGACCCGCCGATCGAGTAGTCGGTGAGTTCCTCGATCTCCTTGGCGATGAACGTCGACTCCTCACGATCGGAGTCGGCGACATAGCCGACGATGAGCTCGCCGTCGCCGGAGTCGGTCCAGAGCTTCTTCTCGCGACGGCCGGTGTTGCGCGCGATGACCGCGTTGGCAGCCGACAGGATCGTCTGCGTCGAGCGGTAGTTCTGTTCGAGCAGAACTGTTTCGGCGTTCGTGAAGTCACGCTCGAACTCTTCGATGTTGCGGATGGTGGCGCCGCGGAAGGCGTAGATCGACTGATCGGCGTCACCGACGACGCACAGTTCGGAGGGTTCGAGGCCGCTCGCGGTGGTCTGCTCCCCCACCAGTTCGCGGATGAGGACGTACTGGGCGTGGTTGGTGTCCTGGTACTCGTCGACGAGGACGTGCCGGAAGCGGCGCCGATAGTACTCGGCGACCTGCGGGTGACGGTGCAGCAACGCGACGGTCTCGCCGATCAGGTCGTCGAAGTCGAAGGCGTTGGCCGCCCGCAGCCGGCGCTGGTACTCGGCGAAGATCTTCGCGATCGTCGCCGCGGTGAAGTCGTCCTCGTTTACCGAGGCCGCGGCCGCGTCGGGCGAGATCAGCTCGTTCTTGAAGTTCGAGATGGCCACCGAGACGCCGCGCGGACTGAACTTCTTCGGGTCCAGGTCGAGGTCGCGGATGATCATGCCCAACAACCGCTTCGAGTCGTCGGCGTCGTAGATGGAGAAGTTGGAGTTCATCCCCTCCAGCAGGCCCGACTGCGCCCGCAGGATGCGGACGCACGTCGAGTGGAAGGTCGAGACCCACATGTAGGCGGCCCGCGGCCCGACCAGGTCGATGACGCGCTCGCGCATCTCGGCGGCGGCCTTGTTGGTGAAGGTGATGGCCAGGATCTGCCCGGGCGTCACGTCGCGGGCCGCCAGCAGGTAGGCGATGCGGCGAGTCAGGACCGAGGTCTTGCCCGAACCCGCGCCGGCGACGATCAGCAGCGGCGCGCCCGCGTGGAGGACCGCGGCGCGCTGCTGCGGGTTGAGGCCCTCGAGCAGGCGGGCGACACGGTCGTCGGCGGCAGTCGTCCCCGAAGACGAGGAAGACGTGCGACCGGCGAGGAGAGGGGCAGAAGAAGAGCTGTTCATCGGTAGTCCAGGCTACCCGCCCGCCCCGACACCGCCCCGTCGGCCTTGGGCCGGATGCCCGTCGTCCGATCGCTCGACCACCCCGTGCGTTGGGACCCGAGATGCCTGGTCCCGCGGCTACGATGACCCGGTATCACTGGCTCGGGGCGCCCGTCGATGCGGTTGGCGTGCCTCGGCGACCGAAAGAGGCGAACATGAAGAGACCGTCGATTGCCCCCGCCGCCATCACCCTCGGTGTCGGAGCGCTGGCTCTCGTGCTCGCCCTGATCCTGTCGTTCGTGCCGTTCAGCAGCGCGGGCACGGTCGAACCGACCGCCGCGTTCCGCGCGCAGAAGAGCCTCGACGAGGTGCTCTTCAAGATGGCGACGAGCCCCGCGGCCAAGTACACCGGCAAGGTCGCCTACAAGTACGACGACGCCCGCGGCGAAGGCACGGTCGAGTTCAGCGATCTGATCGTGACGACATCCAACACCGCCGAGGGCACGGTGTCGCTGGGTTCCGAGCAGGGCGAATACCGCCAGATCAGCAACAACCCGTACATCAGCGCGCCCACCTCGCTGTGGAACGAGCTGCTCGTCGCCGACGAGAAGCTGAACCTCGACATGGCACCGCTGGACAACAAGTGGGCGTCGACGCGGTTCACCAGTCTGCCCCGCTTCGGGACCATCCTCGGCCCGGACAACCTGGCCGGCGACATCGGCAACGTCGAGTTCGGTTCCGAACCGCAGCTCGGCGTCGAACTGCCGGCCCCGAACAAGGGCACGCCCGACGCCCGCCGCTGGCCGACGAGCGATCCGCCCATCGAGTTCGTCGGTGACAACAAGGTGAAGGTCGGCAGCTGGGAGGTCACCTTCGACCCCGAGTCCAAGAACGTCACCAACGTCAAGGGGCAGTCCAAGCAGGGATCGGCGACCTACGACATCGACACCTCGGTGAGCCTGCAGCCGGCCGACCAGGCGCAGAAGGTGTTCGCCAATCAGCGCGCACTCGTCGGCGATCTGCTGTCGGCGCCGGCACCGGGCCTGTGGGCCAAGCAGCCGGTCGTCACCCCGCGCCTCGTCGGCGAGTGCACCACCGCGGCCTGCGCCTACGACTTCTCCGTCTCCGGTATCCCGTGGGCCGACGACGTCACCGGCCATTTCAACTACGGCATGACCCTGAACTTCGCGGTCGGCGGTCGTCCCGCGGGCGCGCTGGGCGGCGAGTGCAAGCCGGTCGTGCGCGTCGACTTCGGCCGCACCGCCACCACGAGGTGTACGGCGACCAACCTGCCGGCGAACTCGTCGATCGGACCGCGTTCGGCCTATACGTACCTGGCCTTCCTGGACACCACCGAGGCCGATCTCAACAAGCTGATCGACGACAACGAGAAGCAGACCAACACCGAGGTCGTCTACGTCCGCACCGGCAACAAGAGCCCCGACCAGGCCCGCTACGGCGCCGGGATCACCGGCCTCCCCAGCTACTACGCGGTCAAGCGCGGCGAGTATCTCTTCGACGGCATCGGCACCGACGGCAACCTGCACATCACCTTCGGTCCGGGTTACAAAGAGCACATCAGCGGCGGCAGTTTCGACCCGAGTTGGGAGGGCACCGAGGTGCTCAAGAAGCAGATCGGTGAGCAGGTCGAGGCCGCCGGGGACGTGCAGGTCGTCTACTTCGTCAACGAGCCGGAGGCGGCGTCGGCGCTGCGTGCACTGATCGCATCCGAGGGGCAGACCGACAACGTCAGCGCCTACTTCTACGAGTAGGTCAACCGCCGACGAAGCGCGCCTCGACCGCCTCGCCGACCCGGCCGGCGCCGGTGTGGAGTCGTAGGCCTGCGGTCACCGGGCGTATCGAGATCGCGTCGCCGCCGCCGTCGAGGCGGACGTAGATGGAGCCGAGGCCCAAACGGACCGTTACGCGCATGGCCTGTCCACCGTCGAGCTTCATCTCGACCTCGCCGTCGCGGGTGGCGCAGTAGCTCAGTGCGACGGTCCACGGCCACGGGAACAACGGGCCGTCGAGTGCCAGGCGCGTCGGCCCCGAGACCTCCGGCCGGGCACAGTTGCCGAGTCCCGCACCGACGAGCCGTCGCTGGGTCACCCCGCCGGGCATTGCGTTGCCCGCGGTGTCGAGGACGAGGAGCCGGTCGGTGCTGGTACCGAACTCCGGTCGCGGATCGACGCGACCGAAGATGCGGCTGATCTGATTGTCCGGGTAGACGACCGGTTGCAGGATCTCCAGCGGGACCGACTGATCCAGCAGCGTCGCTTCGGCGTTGTCGTGCAGGGTCGCGACCGCCGTCTTCAGGTAGTCGCCGGTGGGATTGTCGCGCCACGACGCGGAGAACGACACGAGCGAGACCACCGCCGACACCATCGCGAGCGCAGCGACAACCGGCACGAGCAGCACGGCGGGCGACTTCTCCTCGGCAGAGTGGCGGCGTTCCGGGGCGGGCGCGGTCGTCGACCGGGCGCCGGCCAGCAGCGCGATCGCGATGGCGAAGACGAGCGCGGTGTCGGGGAGGTACCGCATGTGCTGCGCGAGGGCGACCGCGGTCTCCGGGCTCGAGCGGTTCCACATCACCGGGATCTGGGCGGCCACCGCGTACAGCGCGGCGAACGCGATGATCGGTACCGCCCCACGCCTGCGGCTGACCGCCCACCACGTGACCGCCGCCAACACCAGCCAGCCGGCGACGATCATCCACGTTGCGGGGAAACCGGTGGGCGGGCCCGGCGTCCACCGGTCCCACTCCCACGGGCCGCCGACCAGCGACGGCACGATCGCGTGGTTCACCGACCGCCACACCAGTCGCGCGCTCTGGCCGACCGAATGGTTGCCCGCAAAGGGATCGGCGGTGACGAAGTACACGACGACCCAGAGCGCGGTCACCACGGCGAGCGACGACCACAGCTCGCGGCCGGCGCGCAGGGTCGCGGTCAGCGCGGTCCGTCCCGCACCGCTCGCGAGCACCGCGGCGACAAAGGCGATCGGGAGGATGAACAACGACTTCTCGAAGAAGGCCAGGGCGACAAAGAAGACCACCGTCGAGCGGATCCACACCGCCCGGCGTCGCTCCGGGTCGATGTCTCCCCGCGCGAGTCCCACGGCGTCGGCGACGATCCACGCCAGTGCCGCCTGCATCGGTAACGTGTTGAGGCCCGACGCCCACCAGGCGAAGGCGGGCACCGTCATCGGGCTGAACAGATAGAACGCCAGCGCCACCAGCGCCCCGGCGCGGGCCGCGGGTGCGATGACGCGGATCATCCGCCACACCGCGACCGACGCGATCGCCTGCAGGACGATCAGCGTCAGCGCTGGGAGCGCCCAGTTGACCGGCGCCAGCCAGGTGGCCACCCCGGCCAGCAGGAAGGCCGCCGGCATGAAATGGCCGTCGTGGCTGTGCCCCAGGTACTCCCAGGACAGGATGGGATTCGACGAGGCCCGGGCGATCAGCACCAGATCGTCCCAGTAGAAGTTGCCGGTCGCGACGAGCCACCCCCGGATGATCAGCTGTCCGGCGATCAGGGCCACCGCGATCATCGACATCATGCGCGCGTTGAGCATGCGCTCCAGTGTCCATGTCGTGGGCACCGGCGGGCCGGGGAGGTGCGCCGTGGCAAAATCAGGCCGTGACCGATCGCAGCCCGAGCTCCGGATCCGACGAGCCCCGACAGTCGACTCCGACGTCCTTCGAGAACTCGATCGATCTCGATAAGTACCAGCTGACCTCGGACGTCGACGACCTGCCGGACGACATCGACGAGCTGCGCCTCGAGATCGACCGGCTCGATGCCGTCATCCTCGGTGCGATCAAACGACGCTCGGCGGTCTCGAAGAAGATCGGCGCCGCGCGCATGGCGTCGGGTGGTCCGCGACTCGTGCACAGCCGCGAGGTCAAGGTCATCGACCGGTTCGCCGAACTCGGCAAGGAGGGTCACACCCTCGCGATGCTCCTGCTCCGACTCGGCCGGGGTCCCCTCGGCCGCTGACGCCACGGTGAAGTTTCACCGCCGGGTGTGACGACCGTCGCGGTGGAGACGCCGACGACATAGGGTTGGGTGTCATGAGCACGCAGGCACCCGGCAGCGACTTCACCGGCACCGACCACGGCGACATCACCGCAACACAGTCCTGGCAGGCTCTCGCCGCGCACCAGCCGCATGTGTACGCCATGCATCTGCGCGAGGTGTTCGCGATCGATCCCGAGCGCGGCCGCGAACTGACCGTCGACGTCGGCGATCTGCACATCGACTACTCCAAGCACCGGGTGACGCGGGAGACGCTCGAACTGCTCATGAGCCTGGCGCGCGAGGTCGGGCTGGAGGAGAGCCGCGACGACATGTTCGCCGGGGCGCACATCAACACCTCGGAGGACCGCGCCGCCCTGCACACCGCTCTTCGTCTGCCCGCCGACGCGACACTCTCCGTGGACGGGCAGGACGTGGTCGCCGACGTTCACGAGGTCCTCAACCGGATGGGCGAGTTCACCGACCGTCTCCGCAGCGGAGAGTGGAAGGGCCACACCGGAAAACGCATCACCGATGTGGTGAACATCGGCATCGGCGGATCGGATCTGGGACCGGTCATGGTGTACCAGGCGCTTCGCCACTACGTCGACGACGGTATCCGCTGCCACTTCGTCTCGAACGTCGATCCCGCGGACATGGTCGGCACCCTCGACGGTCTCGACCCCGAGACCACCCTGTTCATCATCGCGTCGAAGACCTTCACCACTCTCGAGACGCTGACCAACGCGGCCGCCGCGCGGAGCTGGTTGCTGCAGGCCCTCGACGCCGGGACCGAGGCGGTGGCAAAGCATTTCGTCGCGGTGAGCACCAACGCCGACGAGGTGGCGAAGTTCGGCATCGACACCACCCACATGTTCGGCTTCTGGGACTGGGTGGGCGGTCGCTACTCCGTCGACTCGGCGATCGGCCTGTCGGTGATGGCCGCGATCGGCAAGGAGCGCTTCGCCGAGTTCCTCGAGGGATTCCATCTTGTCGACGAACACTTCCGCACCCGGCCGCTCGAACAGAACGCACCGGTCATCCTCGGCCTGATCGGCCTCTGGTACAACAACTTCTGGGACATCGGCACCCGGGCTGTCCTCCCCTACAGCAACGACATGGCGCGCTTCGCCGCCTACCTGCAACAGCTGACGATGGAGTCGAACGGCAAGTCGGTGACCGCGAGCGGACACCACATCACCACCGACACCGGCGAGATCTTCTGGGGCGAACCGGGAACCAACGGCCAGCACGCCTTCTACCAGCTCCTGCACCAGGGCACGCGGATCGTGCCGGCCGACTTCATCGGTTTCGCCGAGCCCACCGACGACCTACCCGCAGGCCCCGACGGGTCGGGGTCGATGCACGACCTGCTGATGAGCAACTACTTCGCGCAGACCAAGGTGCTCGCCTTCGGCAAGACCGCCGACGAGATCGCCGACGAGGGGGTGCCCGCACATGTGGTGGCGCACAAGGTGATGCCGGGTAACCGTCCCAGCACCTCGATCCTCGCTCCCCGGCTGACGCCCTCGGTGATCGGACAGCTGGTCGCCCTGTACGAACACCAGGTCTTCGTCGAGGGCGCCGTCTGGGGGATCAACCCGTTCGACCAGTGGGGCGTCGAACTCGGCAAAACCCAGGCAAAGGCGCTGCTGGGCACCATCACCCAGGCCGACGCGCCCGCCGCCGACGCCGATTCGTCGACCAATGAGCTGGTCGCCTGGTACCGCAGGCACCGGGGTCGCGCGGTCTGAAGATCGGCCGCTCCCGCGTGCGGGTTTCCTTCCCGCCCGGCCGGTTCCCTCGCGCTTATCGGATCCAATAAGCGGATGGGAAGCGGTGCCGCGGGAAGCTACCGTGGCGGGATGCTGCCACAACGGATTCGACGACTCGCGGCCGGATTCGCGGTCACCGCACTGGCTCTCGTGGGCGCCGGCTGCACGCCCGGCGATCCCGTCGACCGTGCGCCCAGGACCTCGACCTCCACGTTGCCGTTGGCCAAGGTCGTAACCGCCGGTCCCAGCAGGGACATCGAGGCGGTCGCAATCCGGTTCCCGCTGCTCGCCGACGGGAACGTCGACGGCTGGGTGGCCGGCACGCTCGGGTCCGCACCCGGCGCTTCCGAGCGTGTTCCCGGTCCCACCACCTACTGGTTCGACGCCGTCGTCGACGTCGGCCCCGACCGAGTAACCGCCTGGGCCGATGGGTACCACGCTGTGCCTGTCTCTACGCCCGACTCGGTGGCCGCCGACTTGCGCGACGTCATCCCGGCCGGCGATTTCGTGGGTGGGCCGCACGTCGACGACGCGTTCTCGTCGGGCGAATGGCAGGCGACCGTGTATCTGTCGCCGTCGACAGGCCGCGTGGTCGTGCTCGGCATCGACGACTGACGTGCGTAAGGTGACGGTCTGTGGCGAACAAGCAGGGACAGATCGTGGCGTCGGGCGCATTCCAGCTGTTCGGGAGTCGCCGTCGCGAGCAGGTCAGCGAGTTGCTAGGAGACATCTTCGGGCGGACCGACATCGAGGCACTGGCCTCGGATTGGCGTGGCGTCGTCTACTTCACCCTCGCCGAGGACGAATCGATTGACGCCGAGACGGTGTTCGGGTTCGACGCATCCAGCGGATCATCGGGTGAGCTGGCGACCCTCGTCGACGTCCTCGCCGCCGTCCGGACGGGCGAGGTCGCCGAGGCCGTCGACGTCGCCAGCTTTGACGCCTGGCGGTCCGCCACGGGAACCCGCGCACTCGACATGGGCGCCTGTGTACCACCGGCACTGTACGAGTTCCTCGGCGGTGATCCGGCCGAAAGATCCGTCGAGTCAGAAGATCTCGTGACCTTCGTGGCCACCGCCGCCGCGATCATGGGACGACTCGAGAAACTCGGCGTCGAACCGGGCGACGAGATCCCCGACGAGGTGTTCGACGAAAGCTACTGGCAGTAGTCGCCCTGGAAGTAGTCGCCCCGAAGGCGAGCGGTACCGCGTCGAGGTCGGTCACGTCGAGCTGCGGCCGCGTTCAGCGATCGGTCACGGTCCACCGGTCGAGTACTGCCGCGTACGTTCCGATCAGATGATCTGACCTCGTTCACGCGCGGCCACGACCGCGGCGGTGCGATTGTCGACGTCCAGCTTGGTGAACGCGTGCACCAGATGGGATTTGACTGTGGCTTCACTCACCACCAGCTGCTTCGCAATGGCCCGGTTGGACAATCCCTTGGCCACCAGCGAGAGCACCTCGACCTCGCGGGCGCTGAGATCGGCCGGTGGCCGCTGCATGCGTCGATAGAGGCGCCGAGCGACGTCGGGGTCCAAGACGGTCTCCCCCCGCGCCGCTGCAAATACCGATTCGATCAACACCTCCGGATCGGTGTCCTTGAGCAGATAACCGGCCGCGCCGGCTTCGACGGCTCGCAGAATGTCAGCGTCAGTGTCATAAGTGGTGAGCACCACGACCCGCGGCGGATCAGAGGCCGCCACAATCTGAGCGGTCGCCTGGGCCCCGTCTATTCCGTCGCCAAGTCGCAGATCCATCAACACCACGTCGGGCTTCGTGCTCATCGCCGAAGCCACTGCCTCCTCGCCCGAGGCAGCCTCGGCCACCACCAAAACGTCGTCGTGGGAGGCCAGCAACGCGCGTAACCCCGCCCGGACTACTGGGTGATCGTCGACGAGCAGTACCCGCACCCCGCTCACGCTGACCTCCCGATCGGAAGAGTGGCGGCGACGGCGGTTCCGTCTCCTGGGGCCGATTCGACGACGAGGGTGCCGCCGAGTTCGGCAAGTCGGTCTCGCATCGAGCGCAACCCGAATCCGCCGGCCTCACGCTGGTCGAAGCCGATACCGTCATCGACGATGTCGAGCCGCACCTCGTCCGAGGAGTAGCTCAACGTCGCCCGTACCCGTCGAGCCTGCGAGTGCAGCCGCACGTTCGCCAGGGCACTCTGCGCCACTCTGAGCAGGGCGACGTCATAGTCCATGATGGGTGACATCGTCTCGCCATCGGTGATCAGTTCAGCGGTGATGCCGGTCTGGCGCTGCAATTGATCGAGGAGACGACGCAGCGCGGACTGCAGCGGTGCGGTCTCCAGCGCGGCCGGTGCGAGGGCTTCGACCACCCGGCGTGCCTCGACGAGGTTCTGCTGCGCGGTCTCGGCGATCTGCGTGAAGATCGCTGTGGGATCTCCCGGGCCCCGCTGCCCGGCACGAGACAACAGCAGGATCGACGAAAATCCCTGCGCCAGAGTGTCGTGGATGTCCCGAGCGAGCCGGGAGCGTTCGGCGAGCGCACCGGTTTCGCGCTGCAACGCCACCAGTTCATCCTGCGCGTCGAGTAGTTCGCGGTGTGCCTCGGTGAGCTCGTCCACCAACTGCTGTCGCTGAGTCGACTGCCGCACCAGTTGCTGATAGACCACAGCCATCCCTGCGGCGGCAGCCGCTCCGAACACCGGCCCGACAATCGAGGCCGCCGTGTTGGTTGTGCCGTGCCACAGAGTCGCCGCGATCGCGGCCCCCGTCAACACGGCGGTCACCGTCAGAGCGATCG
Organism: Gordonia sp. CNJ-863; assembly: GCF_001942325.1. Classification (NCBI taxonomy): domain Bacteria; kingdom Bacillati; phylum Actinomycetota; class Actinomycetes; order Mycobacteriales; family Gordoniaceae; genus Gordonia; species Gordonia sp. CNJ-863. Next base: position 52,616 of record NZ_MKKG01000016.1, on the reverse strand, counting down.
GAGTCGAGAACAAGGGAAAACACAAGAAGAACAGGGCGAACGCCAGCCAGACGAAGTTGGCATCAGCCAGCATGAGCATCAGCCACCCGACCACCAACACCGCGAACCACAGCTGCCCCAGCCGACGCTCTATCGGCTCGCCGTTCTCGAGACCTCGACGCCGCACGAACCAGATGCCGCACAGGTACCACGCCGCGACCACAGCAGCGAGCGAGACAACCGGAGCGGGATGGTCGCTGTCGGCGACGGCGCGCACGATACCGACGCTCAAGAGCAGGAAGAACAGTAGATGCGCGCCGACCTGCATGACACGCAGCACCGGTCCGCCATCGCCCGGATGGGGCACGGCGGATGCTCGCAGACCACTCCTCGACACCGCGCTCACGCTAACAGCGCATCACTGGCTTTCGTGGCGCCAGACACCGATCTCCAACTTTTGATGGATCGGCGAACCCAACCGAAGCGCGATGTCTGCCCCTCTTCACTTCGCGACCCTGGAATACATGTTCCTCAGCATCCGTGATCTTCGTTCTGCAAAGGGCCGATTCACCCTCATGAGCTCGGCCCTGTTCCTCATTTCGCTGATGGTGGTCATGCTGTCGGGGCTGACCTCCGGACTCGGCGATCAGTCCATCGCCGCGATCAAGAATCTCGGCGCCGACCACTTTGCTTTCAGCGTGCCGGCCGACGGGCAGCCGGTTTCGTTCACGGAATCGACCGTGACCCCGCGGCAGCAGGACGACCTGGCCGCCGCTGACGGCGTCCGGGCCGCGTCGATCATCGGGATCGCCTCGGCACGGATCAGCGTTGACGGCCGGGAAGTCGCTGCCGCGGCCTTCGGTGTCGACGGGCGCTCCTTCGCCGCCCCGGTCCCGCTGGGCCCCGGGACGGTAGCCGTCGACGCTGACCTGGCAAAGGACAACGGCTGGGCGACGGGAACCCGAATCACGATGAGCGACAAACACTTCATCATTGCCGCCCTGGTCGACGACTCGTTCTACAGTCACCAGCCCGTGATCTGGATGGACCGCGCCGCCTGGACAACGCTGCCGTCGGCCGGGGGCGCAGACGGCACGGTGGTGGCGCTACGCACCTCCGGTGACTTCGACGCCGGCGACGTCGAAGCCGCTACCGGAACCGCCATCACCGATCAGAACGGTGCGCTCGAAGCAATCGGCTCGTACACCTCCGAGCGCGGATCGCTGCTGTTGATGCAGGCGATGCTCATGATCGTCAGTGCACTGGTCGTCGGCGCCTTCTTCACCGTATGGACCATCCAGCGCGGCCAGGAACTCGCCGTCCTCAAGGCGGTCGGCGCGTCCACCGGGTACCTGCTGCGCGACGCGCTCGGTCAGAGCTTGATCGTGCTCGTGGTCGGTGCCGGCTCGGGGGCCTTGGCCGCGTTCGGGTTGGGAACGATCGCTGCGCAGGCGGTTCCCTTCGCGCTCACGCCTGCCAACACGCTGGTTCCATTCTTGATCCTCGTCGCGATGGGCATGATCGGCGCGGCCGCCTCTCTGGCCCGCGTCATCAAGATTGATCCCCTGACCGCCCTCGCTGCCGCCCGTTGAGTCACTCCCGAACCCAAAGACCTCGAACATGAGCATCTCCCTGAAACGCATCGTCCTCACCTACCCCGACGGCGACGAGCGATTACGCGCCCTCGACGACGTGGATTTCGACGTGGCGCGCGGCGAATTCGTCGCCGTAACCGGACCCTCTGGGTCCGGCAAGTCGAGTCTGCTCGCCGTCGCCGGGCTGCTGATCACCCCCGATGAGGGTCGCGTCATCATCGACGGCACCGACATGTCGGGACTGGGCCGTGGCGACCGCACCACCATGCGGCGCGAGAAGCTCGGTTTCGTGTTCCAGCAGTCGAATCTCCTGCCGTCTCTGACCGCAGTCGAACAGCTACAGATGATGACCCACCTCGCCGGCGGATCGGTCCGCGACAGCCGCATCCGCGCCACGGACCTGTTGTGTTCCCTCGGTCTCGAACGACAACTGGATCGACGTCCCCACCAGCTGTCAGGTGGCCAGCGGCAGCGGGTATCAATCGCCCGCGGGCTGATGAACAACCCCTCGGTACTACTTGTCGACGAACCGACCTCGGCTCTCGATGAGGACCGCAGCCGAGAGATCGTCGCTCTGCTCGCGGATCTGAGTCGCGACCGGGACATAGCGACCGTGATGGTCACCCACGACCTGAGTCAGCTCAGGCTTGTCGACAACGCCTACGGCATCCACAACGGCGCAGTGCTCAGATCATCCGACGACTGATCGACCCCGGCAGGTATTTGAGGGCCGCCGCGATCGGCGTCCACGGCCAGGCAGGCACCGGCGCCCAGGCCTTCTCGGCCTCGATCGCGGCGACCATGGCGTCGACGCCCTTGTCGGTGTCGACCATCAGCGAGGTCTTCACGCCCCGGTTGATGTCGGTCTCGATGTAACCGGGCGCCACGATCGACACCGAGATGGGCGAGTTCGCGAACTCGGCCTGCAACCCCTGCCCGAGCGCGGTGAGACCGGCCTTCGAAGCCGAGTACGCCGCCTGGGCCTTGGGCATGCCGCGAACACCCGAGATGGAGCTGACGAGCACGAGGTGGCCGCTGTTCTGCTCGCGGAAGATCTCGAGGGCGGCCTCGGCCTGCGCGAGCGCGCCGACGAGGTTGGTCTGCACGGTCTCGATGTTGGCGGCTGCCTTCCCGGTGCCGATCGGTGCGCCCTTGCCGAGGCCGGCATTGACGACGACGCGGTCCAGACCCCCGAGTTCGTCGGCCAGCGCGCGGAAGGTGACGGGTACCGCGTCGAGGTCGGTGACGTCGAGCTGCGCGATCGCGACCCGATCCGCGGACTGGCGCAGTTCGGTGGCCAGCGCCTCGAGGTTGTCGAGGCGCCGCGCGGCGAGCGCCAGCGAACGCCCCTGGGCGGCGAATCGGCGGGCCATGCCCTCGCCGAGTCCGGAACTCGCACCGGTGATGAGGATCTTCTGCCGTGTCGTCGAGGTCATGGACCCGAACCTACCGGCATCGGCCCCGGGCTACGCGGACCGCGACGTCAGCCGTAGTGCGCTGATGACCCGATCGGTGCCGGAACGGTCGCCCACCGTGATCCGCGTTCCGGCCGCGCCGCACTCCTTCACCGCGACCCCGATCCCCCGGAGCATCCGTCCGACGGCCACGCCCTCCGCGCCGGGGAGGAAGACGAAGTTGGCGTGGCTGGGCACGACGCGGACGCCCATCTGCGCCAGCATGTCGGTCAACCGGTCCCGCTCCCCCCTCATGGAGCGGACGCGTTGTGCGAGCTCGAGTTCCGCGTCGAGCGCGACCGGGACCGCCGCCATCGCCGCGCGACCCACCGCGAACGGCACCTCGTGGCCGCGCACTTCGGTGATCTGCTCGGTGGTGCCGATGCCGTATCCGACGCGGAGCGCCGCCAGACCGTACGCCTTGGAGAACGTCCGCAGCACGACGACGCCGGGGTTCCGGATCAGCCGGTGGAGATCGGATGCGGTCTCGCTGAACTCCACGTACGCCTCGTCGACGATCGTCATCACGTGTGGCGGCACCGCTGCGAGGAACCGGTTGAGGTCGCCCCCGTTCACCACGGCACCGGTCGGGTTGTGCGGCGAACAGAGCACCACGACCGCCGTATCGGGCGTGATCGCCCCGAACAGGCGGTTGAGGTCGACCGAGCCGTCGTCGTCGAGATCCACCGCGCCGAAGCGCATCCCGACCACCCGCGCGAGGATCGGATAGCCGTCGAAGGTCGGGGTGGAGGTGAGCAGCGCGGGTGTCCCGACGCCCGCGTCCACGGCCCGTCGCACCGCATACTGCAACACCGCCAGCGCAACTCCGGTCGCACCGGGGCCGACCGTGACGCGTTCCGGTACGACCCCGAGATGGCAGGCGATCTGCCCGCGCGTGCGGTCCGGCAGGAAATCGGGATACCGGTGGGACTCGGGGATCTCGTGCTGGAGCGCTGCTGCGACCGACGGCAGCGGCGGGTAGGGCGACTCGTTCAGATCCAGGCGGAGGCTCGGCCAGGACACCCCGCCGGCCAGGGGCGGGCTCATGGCCGGCCTGCCCATCTCATCGCGGCCGCCCCGGAGAAATCGCCGGCGTGGGCGAAGGCCGCCATCATCACGACGTCGCCCTCGCCGATACGTCCGTCGGAGATGGCCGCGTCGAGCGTGACCGGGATGGCGACGGCGAACAGGTTGCCGCACTCGTCGAAGGTGTCCGGGTGATGGCTGTCCGGAAGCTCGAGCGCCTCGCGCCAGTTCCGCAGGAAGATCCGGCTGGGCTGGTTGGTCACGAACCAGTCGAGGTCCGCCGGCGAGATGCCGATTTCGTCGGCGACCTCGATGGCGACCTCGGGAACCATGCGGTTCCCGCGCGCGAGCACCTTCGCGATCTTGGAGTCGGTGAACCCGATGTGCATCTGGCCCGACCCTGCCTCCCAGTACTTGCGCGGCGGATCGGAGACGCCGGTCATGTCGCCGGAGTACTGCCCGAACGAGTGGCAGCGAAGGCCCAGGATCGGGCTGGCGGCGACGTCGTCGACGGTCAGAACGGCCACGGCCGCACCGTCTCCCGGGATGGCGGCCTGCGCCTTGCCGCGGACCTGCTCCTGGGTGAAGACCTGGCCCGCGCTGTTCCGCGCCAGTCCCAGCAACGCCTTGTGGCCTCCTCCGGCGCGGAGCAGGGCTCCGGCGATCTGGATCATGAAGATGAACGCGGCACACCCTCCGTTGTGCACGTCCAGCACCGTCGACGGCCGGATGCCGAGCCGATGGGCGAGTTCTCCGCCGCAGCCGCGCACCGGCACCTCGGGCAACTGGCTGTGCGTCAGGACCACGTCGACGTCGTCGAGGAAGTCGTCGCCGTGCCGCTCGAACAGTTCGCGCGTCGCCGAGATCATCATGTCCGCCGACGTCTCCCCCTCCGCCGCGTGATGACGGAAGGCCGGGGCGCGGAACATCACGTTGTCCGCAAGGGTGTCGTCTTCGGCGTACTGCGCGTAATACGCTGCGGGAACAATCTTTTCAGGTAGGTAGGTGGCGAGGTCGACGAGGCTGACCGGGTTCGGTGTCATGATCGCATCCATTCTGGGGTGAGCGGGAGGCCGTTGCGGTGGCGGTATTCGGCGATGGCGGTGAGGTTGTCGAGTTCGATCTGGTGGCCGGGGGCGAAGGTGTCCCAGAAGTCGCCCACCCACACCGGGCGTTCGGGCGGGGCGGTCTCCGGGAGGTGCGTACGGACGCGGGATCGGAGGCACGGGCGACGAGGAGGCCGTCGAACATGGCGGCCAAACCACCGGCCAGGTCACTGGGACGAAACCTGTTGACGCTGGGCGTATCCGGGAAGAAGAGGCGTTCCCGGGTGATGCACATCGCGTGCGCGTTGTTGTTGAGCAGCACGAGGGTGACGGGGGCGTCGTGTTCGACGGCCGTGTGGATTTCCATGCCGTGCATGAAGAAGGCGCCGTCACCGGCGATCACGACGGTGCGTGTCGGCTGTCCCTCGGCCAGCGTGGAGTCCACCGCCTCGCGGATGGCATTGCCGACACCCGCCGCGATCGCGTATCCCATACCGCCCATGCCCAGTGCCACCACGAACCGGCCGTGACCGAACGGGAGGTGATGGATGGCGGCGGCTCCTGCGTTGCCGGCGTCGGCGAAAACCGGGGTGTCCGGCGGCAACATTCGCCCGATCTCCCCGATCGCGGTGCGCATGCCCAGGCCCGATCCGCCGGGCGGCACCGGCAGATGGGTCACCGCGACCGCCTCGCGCGGACGGTCGTGGCCGCGAGGGCGTCGAATCTCACCGGTGAGCTGCGAGATCGCGGCCGCGAGGTCGGTGCACCGCACATGGTCGACGTCGCCGGGCACGCGCGGCCGTTCGGACCCCAGGTGGACGAGTCGGACGCGTCTCAACGGTTCGTCGAGGTCGGCGCGATCGGTCATCGTCATCCGGCACCCGAGGACGAGGCAGAGGTCCGCGTCGGCGACGGCACGGTGCGCCGATGGGTGTCCCATCACCCCGGTGACGCCCGCGACGCCGTCGCGTCCCGGAGGAGGTCGCGGCCGCCCGGGGCCGCGACGACGACCGCTCCGAGTGCGGAGGCGAGAGCCTCGACCTGCGGACCGACGCCCGCACGGGAGGCCTCCACCCAGAGGACCAGCCGCGCATCGGATTCCGCGAGCGCACTCAGTTCGTCGGCCAGGGCGGACAAGGACGGTCCCGTCACCTCGGCACCGTGCTGCGCCCACTCCCCCGTGTGCAGCTGCCGCAGTTCGGGGGCCGGCGCGGACTGGATGTCCTTGGGCAGCAGGACGGCAGCCGGCAGTCCTCGGCGGAGCGTGGCGAACGCCGTCGCCAGCGCGGCGGGCACCTCGTCGGCGTGACCGACGACCGAACACGAACCCGTGATGGCCGAGAGAACACCCGCGATGTCGACGGTGTCGGGCGGCGCGAGCATGTCCTGGAACGCTCCACTACCGACCAGCGACGTCGGCGCGGTCCCGGTGAGTGCCAGAACCGGCACACGAGTGTCGTAGGCCTCGGCAAGGGCGGGGACGACGTTCATGGCCCCGCCACCAGACGTGGTCATCACGATTCCGGGCGTACCGGAAATCCGGGCCGTCCCGTCCGCCATCGCACCGGCGGCGAACTCGTGTTTGGCGACGATCGCTGTCATCCCCGGCGCCCGCGTCGCGGCGTCGTACAGGTCTTCGATGTTGGCTCCGTGGACCCCGAACGCGATGCCCATCGACGATGAGATGAGTTGTTCCACAATGTATTCGGCCACGGTCGGAGCAGCTGTGCGCCCGGTGCCGGCGGGGCCTCCGCGGTGCTTGCGATCTGCGGTCAAGGTCATGCCGACAACTCTGCGACCCCGAACCTGAAGAACCGCTGAAGTAGTACACCGACCGAACACTTCTCCGACGACCCCGTGGCGACCTACGCTGAGTGATCAGCAGGTGCTGTCGCCGGATGGCTGTCGCTGTACGCACCGGCGAGGAGTTGCGATGTCCGGTCTTCCACGCCCCGCTCTTCTTCGACGCAGCCAGGGCGTCCGCATCCGATCCACGATCGTCGGGACGTTCCTCGTCACCATTGCCCTTCTGATCGGCGGCGCGGTGATGTTGTTCATGCTGAATCGCGCCGACAGCAGGACCATGTACGACGAGACCGGCTACCGGGCGTACGAGATCGCGGCCGAGATCCGCGACGGCGGTATCTCGGCGATCTCCCCGGAATCGTTGGGGATGGGCTACGGGGCCGACATCGTGCAGGTGATCGACGGAAACGGTCGGGTGGTGGCGTCCTCCCCCGGGGCGGCCGGCGATCCGGTGACGTCCGAGCGTCCGGCGATCTGGGCGTCGACGCAGGTCCAGGGCCGGTTGGTGCCCGGCAGCGAGGTCGAGTTCTGCGCGACTGTCACCGCCACCTCCCACGACGGGGCCGTCTACACGGTGGTCGTGGCGGTCTCGGCGGACGCGTACCGGCAGAGCCTGATCAACACCGCACTCGTGCTCGCCGTCGAACTCCCCGTCCTGGTGCTGCTGTCCGCGGTGGCCATCTGGTTCTTCGCGGGTCGCGCTGCGGCCGGTCGGGCGGATCACCGAGCAGGTCACCGCGATCACCGCGTCCGATATGTCCCGCCGCGTGCCGGTCCCGTCCACCGACGACGAGGTGACTCGGCTGGCCACCACCATGAACTCGATGCTCGAACGTCTCGAACAGAGCCGGGCCGCGCAGCTGCGATTCGTCGGCGACGCCTCCCACGAGATGCGCAGTCCGCTTACCACGGTGGTCGGCCTGCTCGACCTCGCCGACGACACCGACTCCCCGATCGATGTACGGACCCTCCGCACACTCCTGCTCCCCGAGGCCCGTCGGCTCCAGAACATGGTCGACGACCTGCTGCTGCTCGCCCGCTCCGACGAATACGGTGTGCCGCTGCACATCCGGGACGTCGACCTCGACGACATAGTCGCCTCCGAGGCACGTCGCCTGCGGTCGCTGGGTCTGGCCGCGGTCGCGGCGACGATCATCCCGATCCGGTTGGCCGGCGATCCGGAGAAGCTGTCCCGCGCCATCCGGAATCTCGCCGAGAACGCCGTCCGCTATGCGGCGTCGACGGTCCGGTTCGACATGTCCTTCGACCCGAGGACCGGCGTCGCATCGATCGCGGTGACCGACGACGGACCGGGGATCCCCCGGGATCGTCGCGACGTCATCTTCGACCGCTTCACGCGGCTCGACGGCGACCGCCGCAACCGCAGCGGCTCCGGACTCGGGTTGTCGATCGTCCGCGAGATCGTCCGCGCGCATGGCGGTTCGGTGTCTGTGCAGGACCCGCCCGCCGGGTTCGCACACGGCGTCACCTTCGTCATCTCGTTGCCGACGGCGCGTCGCCTCCCCGACGGCGCGGTCAGCACGGCGCTCGCGATGCCGCCACGTCAGCCGATGCGGTAGCCCACCCCGCGGACGGTCCTGATGCTGCGCACGCCGAACGGCTGGTCGATCCGCTTGCGCAGGTAAGCGATGTACACCTCGATGATGTTGGGGTCGCCCTCGTAGTTCTCGTCCCAGACCGAGTGCAGGATGTCGGCTTTCGAGACGACGGTGCCGGCGTGCCGGATGAGGCACTCGAGCACCGCGTACTCCCGTGGGGTCAGGGGAATCGGGGTGTCCCCGCGCCGGACGAGATGTTCTGCCGGGTCGAGGGAGAGGTCACCGGCGCACAGGGTCACGGGACGCTCCGGCGCACCGCGACGCACCAGCGCACGCAGTCGCGCCTTGAGGACGACAACCGAGAACGGTTTGACCAGGTAATCGTCGGCGCCGCAGTCGAGTGCCTCCGCCTGGTCGTACTCGCCGTCCTTCGCGCTCAGCATCATGACCGGCGTCCAGATCTCGCGTTCCCGAAGGCTCTGCAGCACGCGGTACCCGTTCATCCCGGGCATCATGATGTCGAGCACGATCACGTCGTAGCTGCCCTCGGTGGCCCGCCACAGCCCATCCGGACCGTCGAAGGCCACCGTGACCGCCCACCCGTCACTGACGAGCATCCGGCGGACGGTCTCCGCTGCCCTGATGTCATCGTCGACGACGAGCGCGTGCACCATCGCTCATTTCAGAAGCCGCGACATCCGGCGGTCGGCGAGGACCTTGCCACCGGTCTGGCAGGTTGGGCAGTACTGGAAGGACCGGTCGGCGAAGGACACCTCGCGGACGGTGTCGCCGCAGACCGGACACGGCAGTCCGGTGCGCGCGTGCACGCGGAGTCCGGTGCGTTTCTCCGACTTCAACCGGGCGACGGTCTGCCCTTCGAGACGCCCCGTGGCGTCGGTGAGCACGGCGCGCATCGCGTCGTACAGGGCGCTCACCTGATCGGGTTTCAGGGTCTTCGACGATGCGAACGGCGACAGTCGCGCGGTGTGCAGGATCTCGTCGGAGTAGGCGTTGCCGATCCCGGCGATGGTGTGCTGGTCGGTGAGCACGTTCTTCACACGTCCGGTGGTACCGGCGAGGATCTCGGCGAAATGTTCCTCGGTCAGTTCCAGGGCGTCGGGGCCGAGCCCGGCGACGCGGTCGATCTCGGCGAGGTCGCGGACGAGCCACACCGCCAGCCGCTTCTGGGTTCCGGCCTCGGTGACGTCGAAGCCCTCGCCAGGTAGCCCGCAGTGCACCCGCAGCGCGATCGGCGACTTGCCGCCCGGGCGTAGCGGCTTGGGTGAGAGGTCCTCGCTCCACCGCACCCAGCCGGCCCTCGACAGGTGGATGACCAGCGACAGCTCGGGTTCGGATGCGGTCGCCGGCGGATTGTCCTGGTTCTGGCCGGGGATGGTCCGGATGACCAGGTATTTGCCCACCCGGCCGACCGATTCGACGATCCGGCCGGTGAGCGCGGTGTACGGCGGGTCGGCCGTCTTGAGCACGGACAAGGACGCGACGTCGACTCGCCGGATCGGGAGTCCGGCCGCGCGACCGTCGACATAGTCGGCGATGGCGGCCACCTCAGGGAGCTCGGGCATGCCACCAGTGTGCTCTAGTAAAGGGATGACTTCCCGACTTTCCGACGCCGAGCTGGCCGCCCGGATCGCCCAGGGAGCCGGGGAGATACTCCTCGGGATTCGTCATGGCGATCTGATGACCGGCAGCATGCTCGGCGATGTCGGCGATGCGCTGGCCCAGGCGTGGATCTCCACGGTCCTGCGCAAACACCGTCCGCGCGACGCCGTTCTGTCCGAAGAGGCGGCCGATGTCGGCGACCGCTCGACGGCCCAGCGCGTGTGGATCATCGACCCGCTCGACGGCACAAGGGAATTCGCCGCGGGCAGCGCGGACTGGGCTGTGCACGTGGCCTTGACGGAGAACGGCGTGGTCACCGAGGCCGCGGTGTCGCTGCCGGCAACCGGTGAACTGTTCCGCGCCGACACCGTCGAGAAACCGGGCGGCGAACTGACCCGTCGCATGGTGACCTCGCGGTGGGGCGGCTCGTACGAGACGAGCTATGTGTCCAACCGGCTCGGCCTGCAGATGGTTCCGGTCGGGTCGGCCGGCGCCAAGGCGATGGCCGTCGTCCGGGGCGACGCGGACGCCTACGTCCACGCCGGTGGCCAGTACGAGTGGGACAACGCCGCACCGGTCGGGGTCGCCCTGGCGGCGGGCCTGCACTGCAGTCGCCTGGACGGTTCGGAGATCGTCTACAACAACCGCCACCCCTACATGCCCGATTTCGTGATCTGCCGCAGCGAGATCCGCGACGCCATGCTCGCAGCCCTGCAGCAGATCTGGTGAACTTGCCGGTGTGAACGGAATCGGCGACGCCGTCGTTCGGATCGGGCCGGTCCTGGCGGTCGCGATCGTCGTGCTCGCCGTCGTCGCGGTGCTGGTCAATCGTCGATCCGGCTTGGCGACCGACACCGTGGTGGCCTCGGTGCGGGCCGTCGTCCAGTTGGCGGCTCTCGCCGGTGTACTGACAGTGGTGATCTCGCATCGCTGGGCGTCGGCGCTGTTCGTCGTGGTGATGGCGGTGGCGGCGGCGTGGACGTCGGCGCGGCGCATCCGACCGAAGCACGCCGGGATTCGCGCGATCGCACGGTGCCTGGCGCCCGTGGCGGCCCCGACGATCGTCGTCGTGATCGCACTCGCCCTCGTAGGTGTTCTCCCGGCGAAGGGCATCGCCATCATCCCGACCGCCGGGATCCTGCTGGGCGGCGCCATGGTCACCACGTCGCTCGCCGGCCGACGCGCCGTCGACGAGTTGACGACCCGACGCGGCGAGGTCGAGGCCGCGTTGTCGCTGGGTCTGCTCCCCCGCGATGCCCGCCTCGAGATCTGCGCCGCTGCGTCGGCGAGCGCACTCATCCCGGGCCTCGATCAGACCCGGGCGGTCGGGCTGGTCACCATCCCCGGCGCCTTCGTGGGCATGGTCCTCGGCGGCGCGTCCGTGTGGGCGGCCGCTGCCATGCAGTTGTTCGTACTCATCGCACTGCTCGCCGTCAGTTCGATTGCCATGCTCGTCACGGTGGAGTTGGTGGCGCGCGAGGCGCTGTGACCCTGTCAGAACGGCGGCGGGTCTGCCTGGTCGGCGAGGCGCTGCTTCTGGTTGCGGGCACGTTCGGCTCGCCGTCTGGCGTGTTTGTCTGCCAGTCGGTTGCGTGGGCGCGGCGGTTCGTCGCCGGTGATGACCCGTGGGGTCGGTGGTGCTTGGGGTGGCTGGTCGTAGCGGATGCGACGCAGGTTCGGGAAGAAGTCTTCCAGGGTTTCGGCATCACCCGGGATGACGAATCCCTCCGGGGTGCGGTACTCGGTGACCAGGCGGCCGTCGTCGTCGCGGTACTGGGTGTCGATCCAGTCGCCGAAGGTCTTGTGTAGGTGCCCGAACCGGCATTTGGCGTTGAGGTTCTCACTCGCCGTCAACCCACCCTGGGCCGGATTGGTGTGGTCGTACTCGGCGACGTGGTCCAGATCGGAGTCGAAAGCGGACTGGGCGCAGCCCGGTTCGGTGCAGTACCCGTCACGCACCCGCACGAAATCGGCACACGCGGTGGTCGGCCGATACGGATCAGCGGCTTGCGCACCCGGATAGACGATCGCAACATCGGCCGACGTGGCCTCATTATCGGAGGCGTTGGTGGTCGGGCGTTCGGCGACCACACGCGTAGGTGGTGTGCGCACCGGGGTGACAGGTGTGATGGTCGCGTCGACCTGTTCGGCGAGATCACGCACATGCTCATCGGAGATGATCCCTTGGCCGTCGACCCAACCGATCCCCGAAGCGCCCGCGAGGGTGGCGGCATCGGTGACGACGTGGACGACGACCTCGGTGCTCACCGCGCGGATCACCTCGGCGGGGTCGGGGATCTCGGCGTCACAATCCGCTCGCCGGCATTGGCAGTCGAAGACGGTGCCGGTCAACAGCGCAAACATGGCATCGGAGTTGCGCTGGTTACGGTTGCGCCCGTCGTGGGCGCAGACCGTGTCGGCCAACGCTGTCACCGCTGTCGCGGCGATACGAATGTTCTCCGCCGCCATCACACCGGTGATCTCACCGGTCCCGTCGACGAAGTTCTCGGTCCACATCCCACGCTTGTCCAACGCTTCCTTGCGGCGTTCGCGCACCGCATCAGGATCGTGACGGAACACCAGCCGATCGACCATGTCCCGGAGTTTCGGGTTGGTCCACGCGCCCTTGCGATTACGCACGATGCGTTCGATCTCGGCATCGAGGTCAGCGATGACCGCGTCATCGGAAATGAGGTCGGTGCGGGTGATGACCGTCTGGATCAACTGGCGCGACAGGATGCCATCGCGCAGGGTGGTCAACACCTTCGGCAACCGATCGCGCAGGGCGAGCGCTTCACCCACCCACTGATCGGCCTGGTAGCGGGTGATGGCGGCTTCACGGCACACCCGGGTCACCATCTCGGTGTAGCGGTCGATGAGAAACCCGCCACCGGTGTTGACCACGAGCTGGTCGTAGACGGTGACGATCGATTCATATCGGCACCACGCCAGGTAAGCCTCGCCGTGGCGGATCGAACCGAACCGCGCCATATGAGTTGCGGTGTCGGACTGTTCGGGGTGGGCAGGATCGACCCTGGCGAGGAACCCGCCCGGTAGATCGGTCCACTTGCTCACGCTGCCCCCACAACGTCTACAGCCCAACCTGGATGGTCGAATCTGTCACCACCCAATCTAGAACACCCCACCGACAAGAACGGATCCTCATCCACAGGGGTGTGGCAAAGAGATTGCGCAGCAGCTAGTTACATCGAAATGAGGTCGCCGGCGACTTCAGTTCTGCGACGATGCCGTGTGGGGAGCCTTCCGCAGCAGATAGATGTCCATGATCCACCCGATGCGCTCGCGGGCTTCGGCTCGCGCTCCGACGATCTGCTCGGTCACGTCGCCGACCCGGCCGCTGATGAGGATCTCGTCGTCGGTGCCGACGTAGGCGCCCCACCAGATGTGGTCGTCGGGGTCGGCGGTCTGGCGGAAGGCGAGATCGCCGTCGAGCATCACGATCTGGTTGGCGTCGACACCGGCGGGGGTGTCGGCGAGGCGGCGCCCGGTGGTGATGTGGATAGGTTCACCAACGCGGTTGGCGACGATGCCGTGGGCGGCGGTCAGTGCGCTGGCGCTGGTCACGCCGGGTATCACCTCGACTGTGAGCTCGAGGTCGTCGCGTGCGGCGAGGTCGTCGACGATGCGCAGCGTGCTGTCGTAGAGGGCAGGATCGCCCCAGACGAGGAAGGCCGCGACCCCGCCGTCGCCAACCTCGTCGCGCAGTGCGCCGGCGATCAGGTCGGCGCGTGCGGCGTGCCAGCGTCGAACTTCGGCGTCATAGTCGGCAGGTGCACGATCACGCGGTGGCTCGGGGATCTCGACGAGCGAATAACCCTCGCGGGCATGCGCGTCGAGGATCACCCGGCGCGCGTCGAGCAGTCCACTCTTCGCCGTCCCCTTCTCGAGCGCGAGGAAGGCGTCGACGTCGGTCATGGCGTCGATGGCCTGCAGCGTGACCTGGCGTGGACCGCCGGGACCGATCCCGATGACCCGCAGCGTGATTCGCACGGTCAGTTCTTCACCTTCGGCAGCCCGTGTTTGCGTGCGGTCATGTCCAGGATCAGCTGGCGGGGCGCGAGCCGACGCAGGAGGAACACGATTCCCGCCTGATTTCCTTTGGCGTAGAACGGTTTCGGGTGTTCGGCGAGCGCGGCGTCGACGATCTGGGTGGCCATGTCCTCCGCGCTGATCCCAGCATCCTCGTTGCGTCGGGTGGCCGCGGCGAGGGTCTCGTATTCGGCACGGTACGGCGAGTTCTCGCCGACATGGATGGATCGGCGGTCGCCGATACCGGTGGCGATGGTGCCCGGTTCCACCGAGATCATCCGAATCCCGTACGGCGCCACCTCACGACGGGTGGCCAGTGCGAAGGCCTTCAGCGCCGACTTCGTCGCCGCGTAGTTGGACCGGAACGCGACGGGGAAGCTCGACAGCATCGAGCCGACCATGACGACCGTTCCCCGACGCCGCTCGCGCATTCCGGGGACGACCGCCTTGGTGAGGGCGACCGGCCCGAACACGTTGACGCGGAACAGATCCTCGATGGCCTGCATCGAGGTGTCCTCGAGTGCGCCGGCCTGGGATTCGCCGGCGTTGTTGACCAGGATGTCGACCGGACCGACGAGGTCCGCGCAGGCATTGGCGGAGCCGTAGTCGGCGTTGTCGAGGCGGACGTAGGTGACGCCGGGAATCGGGTCGCGCACGGCGTCCGGGTTCCGGGTCGTGCCGTAGACCCGATGGCCGCGGGCAACGAACTGTCGGGCGACTTCGGCGCCGATGCCGCTGGTCGCGCCGGTGACGAGAACGATCTGGGAGCTCACGCCCGCTACGGTATCGCAGCCCCTTTCAGACGAGGCGGTCGTAGCGGCGCGTGAGGATGCTCAGCTCGACCGCGACCCGATCGGTGTCGGGCCCGTAGGGGCGCCTCGGATCGCGAGTCCACCAGTCGACGAAACGCTGGAGCGGGGTACGACTTCCGGCAGGCGTACGGCGGGTGAAGAACACGAGTGCGGCGACGGCCAGAACGGCCACCGTGGCGAGAAGGGCGAGTGCGATGATCATGGCAGTAATTCTCCGCTCGCCTGATTACCGCCAACAGTGGCACAAACGTCAATGTCCGCAAATCTTCTGCCATACTGGCTTCATGCTGAAAACGGTCGGGGTTCTCCTCCACGGCAACGTCGCGATGTTCGAGTTCGGCGTCGTCCACGAGGTGTTCGGCCTCGACCGCACCGACGACGGCGTCCCCGGCTTCGACTTCCGTGTCGCCTCCCCCGACCCGTCGGTGCCGCTGCCCGTCGGGAACGGCGTGTCGATCCAGGTCTCGCACTCTGTCGACGAGTGCCGCGACGTCGACCTCGTCGCCATCCCCGGCGGAATGGTCGACGGCGACTACCCCGCGGAGATCCTCGACACCGTGCGCGCGGTGGTCGACAACGGCGGCCGCGTGCTGACGGTGTGTTCGGGCGCCTTCGTCGCCGGCGCCGCGGGCCTGCTCGACGGCCGACGCTGCACGACGCACTGGCGCTTCGGCAAGGAGCTGGCACGACAGTTCCCGAAGGCGAAGGTCGACATCGACGTCCTCTTCGTCGACGACGGCCCCATCACCACCAGCGCCGGCACGGCGGCCGGGATCGACGCGTCACTGCACCTCGTCCGCGAGGCATGGGGTCCGGGCGTCGCAAACCGGATCGCTCGTCGCATGGTCGTCTCACCCCACCGCGACGGCGGTCAGCGACAGTTCGTCGACGCCCCGATGCCCGCCTGCTCCGACGAGGGTTTCGGCGCGTTGCTCAGCTGGCTGCTCGAACATCTCGACCGTGACATCAGCGTCGACGACATGGCCGAACGCATGCACATGTCTGGCCGGACGTTCGCGCGGCGATTCGTCGACGAGGTCGGGGTGTCACCACGGAGATGGCTCACCGAACAGCGCGTACTGGCCGCGAAGAACCTACTGGAATCGACGGATGCGCCGGTCGAGGAGGTCGCACGCCTGGTCGGGTTCACCTCGGCGACGCTGCTCCGGCACCACTTCGCGGCGTCCGTCGGGGTCTCACCTCTCGTGTACCGGAGGCGGTTCGCGAAGTCCGCTGCGGTGTGAAAAGCAACAGCTGGTGCCCCGCTGTTTCTTGGTGCCCTCGGTAGGATTCGAACCTACGACCTACCCTTTAGGAGAGGGTTGCTCTATCCCCTGAGCTACGAAGGCTGGGCGCCCACGCGGGCGACGCGGCAAGTCTACGGCAGCAACCCCAGCCGTCTGTGCCCCCTCCTCAGATCGTGGGGAGCGCGAAGTTCCTGCACCGTCGCCGGCCTCTCCACGCGGCCAGATTTCGCCGATCTGCCACATTCTCCGCCGTCCGGTAACCTCGCCGACGACGGTGAACCGGGCAATTCCGGCTGTGATTGTCGCCACTGAGGACACCCCGTCGTTGAGGTTCCTGCCAGATTCGGCCCGTACACTTCGTTCAGGTAACAGTTTGGTCAACCCGGGGGAGGTCTTTGCGTTGGTGCACGCAGCGAGCTCGGCGCGCACCGCCGATACCGAGACCAGCACGACGCGGCCGACGGCAGCCCCGGTTTCCGAACCGCGCTCCCGCGCTGTTCCCGAACCGCGCTCCCGCGCTCACACCGCCGACTTCATCCGGGTGTTCCTGTTCACCTTCGTGGTGGTCGCCCACAGTGTGAACGCGATCAACGGCGGGCCCGACGAGGTCCGCGGGGCCAACCTGGTCGGCACCCTGTGTCATCTCACCCGCTACGGCTTCGTCGCAGTGACGCTCTACGTCCTCGTGCTGAGCATGCAGGGCCGCGAGATGTCCCCGGTGCAGTTCTGGCGCCGCCGCTTCGGTCTGGTGATCGGGCCCTACCTGGCCTGGACCGTCATCTATGCGATCACCGATCACATCGTCATCCGGGACAACCCGTTCCCGCCGGCCGGTGAATGGTTCTCCGGACTCGCACACGACCTGCTGGTCGGCGAGGGCAAGTACCAGCTGTACTTCCTGCTGATCTCGATGCAGATCTACCTGTTCTTCCCGCTCATCGCGTGGATCTTCGAACGCGGCCGCAGCCGGCCGTGGCTGCTGCTGTCCGGTGGCGCCCTGATGCAGATCACGATGTTCGTCATCTACCAGTACCTGCCGCGGCCGTCGGGTGCCGCCTGGGACGTCACCTACAACCATCTGTGGAAGACGTTGCCGATGTACGCGCTGTTCGTCGCCATGGGTGTGCTCGCGGCGCAGCACCAGCAGGCCGTGGACAAGTGGCTGCGCGAACACATGGCGACCGTGGTGCTCGTCGCCGCCGGATGCGCCGCGTTCACCGTCGCCGGTTACCTGCTCGCGACCTCGCCGGGCAACGTGCCGTGGAAGGCCAACACCGCCTGGAACCCGGTGTCGCTGCCGTGGCTCGTGGGCGGGTTCGTACTGCTGTGGCTGATCGGCCTGGTCTGGGACGATCGCCGGGCCGCGGGCCGGCCGGCCGCGGCGAAGTTCGTCTCGCAGGCGACACTGCGCGCGTTCGGCGTCTTCGCCGTGCACCCGCTCATCCTCGACGTCCTCGGACGCGTCGGCTTCCTCAGCGGACTGTTCGAGTGGTTCCCGCATTCCGCGATCCTGCGGTCGCTGATCCTCATCGCGGTCGTTCTGACCAGCTCGCTGATCGTCGTCGACCTCCTGCTGCGCCTCCCGTTCAGCAGGTGGCTGACCGCCCGGCCCCGCATCCCCCTGCTGCCGAAGCGCGAGAAGAAGCAGGACCGAGCGGTCGGCGCCGAACCCTCGTAGCCTCGTCGGCGGCCGAGAGGGATCGACGGCCGGAGGTCACCGGTATCTGGGGTTGTTGAACACCGGGATCTCGATGTTGATCGGCATCCGCAATTCCGACATGTAGAAGAGGACGAACTGGCGGAGGAATTCGTCGATCATCCAGTACGCCTCGCGCGGCATCCCCGCGTTCAGCAGGCCTTCACGGACCAGTACATAGGGCGTCCAGGCGGTCTCCAGCAGCGGCGTCCACACGGGTTCGCGCGGGATGTTCAGCCCGTCGGCGGCCTTGTCGCCGAGCATGAACCGGGTCAACGCGCCGAGCACTCCGCGCGAAAGCAGGGTCAGGTCCAGATTCATGACAGGTCGAGCAGCATGTCCGCGAGCTTGCGGCCCTCCGGCGTGGGGTGCTGGATCGGGTCGAGTACCTGCTTCGCCTGGGATTCGGCGGAGTTCCACGACGCCGGGATGTATTCGTCCTTGACGCCCAGCATGTGTGCGGTGATCTGCCACGAGTGCAGGAAGCCCGCCGATTCGTCGGCGGCGATCGGCACCTGCCACTTGCGGAAGTTGCGCATCACGGTGGTCGGCAGGCTGTGCCAGGTCACCATGATGTCGGCCTGGCTGATCGGCACGTCCTCCGACGCGGAGTGCACCCAGTGCGGCGACTGCGGGAGGAGGTGTCGGACGCCGGCATGCGCCATCCGGGTCTTCAGGCAGGTCACGACCATCTCGCCGCCGGGTTGGTAGGCGTTGAGCGAGCCGATGTCGTAGCCGAGTTTGGCGGTCTTGGAGATGCGGTCCTTCAGGTCCCATCCACCCTTGGAGTAGTAGACCGCACGCGCCTCCTTGGGGATGAGGGTGCTCATCATGCCGCTCGCGAAGCCGTAGATGACGCCGAGATACGTGCCGCGCTTCTCGTTGAACTTCACCGCGTCGGCCAGCTTGGACTGGTCGGTCCACGATGGGAGCTGCCGTGCGTGCTCCATGAAGTCGCGCAGCTCCGGCGGCAGCCCGGCCGGCAGCGGCTGCGCGTTCTTGTGCCAGGTCCGCAGCAGCTTGTTGACCTTCGGCGCCTGACCGCTGTCGATGACCTTGGCGATCACCGGGTCGGCCTCGTCGTCCCAGAGTGTGCGCGGGTCGGTGCCCGCGCCGCGGCCCGGCAGCGAGTTCGCGGGCGACCACGTCCACGGTGTCGCCGGAGCCACCGCGGCCACCGCGCCGGCTGCCCCGACCACTCCTCCGGCCTTGAGTAGCCTGCGTCTGTTCAGATCTTCCATGACCCCGTCCCATCTAGTCCGATGTATCAATGTGACAATTCTCGTAACCTTGTATCCTTGATAGCATCGAGTGACTCAGGACACACCGACATTCTCGGATTTGCGATCATTGATCCGGGCAGATCGATCGCCACAGGAAGGGAATCGCCGATGCAGTTGTCCGCAGCAGACATCCCGAATCCGGGCATGATGCCGGCCGGCTCGTCGTCGAGTTCGGTCATCCACCGCGCGTTCCTCGGGTCGGTGAACCCCACCGACACCGAATCCGATCCGACCGCCGAACGCCTCCTCGACGCCGCCTTCGACCTTTTCTGCCGACTCGGCATCCAGCGGACCCCGATGGAGAAGGTCGCCAAGAACGCGGGCGTGACGCGGGTGACCCTCTACCGGAAGTTCGCCACCAAGGACGCCTTGGTGGACGAGGTGGTGCTGCGCGAGTTCCGGCGCTACTTCGACCAGTTCCGCACCGACATCCCGGCCGCGCAGACGGTCGCCGAGCGCGTGGTCGTCGGATTTGTCGGATCATTGCGGGCCGTCGCGAGCAACCCCCTGATCAGCGGAATGGCCGACTCCGAATCGAGCATGCTCATCGAATCGATGATCGGCGACGACGGCCTCCTGCTGTCCGTGGTGCAACAGTTCGTGGCCGCCCAGCTACGGCGAGAACAGTTGGCCGGCAACATCTCCGAGGACCTCGATGTCGAGATCGTGGCCGAGATGATGGTGCGCATCTCGGCGTCGTTCCTCACCGTGCCGAGTCGCGTCGTCGACATCACCGACGACGCCCAGCTGGCCGACATCGCGAGACGATTCCTCGTCCCGATGCTCGATCCGCCACGCTGACGGCTCCCGGCTGGGACAATCGTCGGATCACTTTCCAGCTGAGGGGAGTTCCGCGATGCGTTCGTGGTCGGTCATCGTCATCCTCGCGGTCTCCCAATTCGTGATGGTGCTCGACAGCACCGTCATGAACGTGTCGATCTCGGTCGTGGCAGCCGATCTCGACACTTCGATCACCGGCATGCAGGCCGCGATCACGTTCTACGCTCTGACGATGGCGGCGTTCATGTTGACCGGCGGCAAACTCGGCGACCTCATGGGTCGCGCGCGGGCCTTCAAGATCGGTGCCGTCATCTACGGGATCGGTTCCCTCACGACCGCTTTGAGCCCCAACCTGACCGTCCTGATGCTGGGCTGGTCCCTGGTCGAGGGACTCGGCGCAGTGCTCGTGATCCCCGCGATCGCCTCCCTGGCCGCCATCAACTACACCGGAAAGGCACGGGTCACCGCGTTCTCGGTCCTCGGCGCGGTGACCGGACTCGCCGCCGCCGTCGGCCCGTTGCTCGGCGGCCTGATGACCACCTACGCCTCGTGGCGTTACGTCTTCGTCGCCGAGACGGTGGTCATGGTCGTCGTCCTGTTCGCGGCGGGCCTCATCCACGACGTCGAGCGCGACCGCGACGTACGGATCGACCCGCTCAGCGTCCTCGCATCCTCCGGCGGCCTGGCCCTCATCGTCTACGGAGTGCTGCAGTCGAAGACCTGGGGGTGGCTGAAGCCGCAGCACCCGCCGGAGGTCGGCGGCACCGAGATCGCCCCGCTGGGCGTCTCGCCGGTCGCCTACCTGTTGCTGATCGGTGTCGTCGTGCTCTGGTTGTTCGTCGATCGTCAACGCACGCTTGCCCGTACCGGCCGGCAGCCACTGCTCCGCGTCGAACTGCTACGGATACCCGCACTGCGCAGCGGCCTCGGCGGATTCCTCGCCCAGTACTTCGCGATCGCCGCCCTGTTCTTCGTGGTGCCGGTCTACCTGCAGACGATGCTGGGGCGCGATGCGCTGCAGACCGGGGTCAAGATCCTGCCGCTCTCGGTGGGCCTGGTCTTGTTCTCGGTTCTCGGATCGTGGCTCACCGCACGACGCTCCGCCCGCTTCATCGCCCGCGGCGGACAGATCATCATGGCCCTCGGCGTCCTCTTCGTGATCGCCGCGGTCGGGGTCGACCTGCGGAGTGTGGCCTTCGCCATCGGGATGTTCGTCGTCGGAGCGGGTTTCGGCCTTCTCGCCTCCCAGCTCGGCAACGTCAACATGTCCGCGGTCGAGGAGAAGGACACCTCCGAGGTCGGCGGGCTGCAGGGCACCTTCCAGAACCTCGGCTCGTCGTTCGGGACGGCGGTGGCGGGTTCGGTGTTCATCCTCCTGCTGTCGTCGGGTTTCCTCTCCGCCGTCGGCAACACCGAATCACTGTCCGCCACAGAGCAACAGCAGATCACCTCGACCGTCGACGACGCCGGGGTACCGATCATCTCGGCGGATCAGGCACGCACCCTGGTCCTGGACTCCGGCGGCTTGGAGTCCGGCGCCCAGGCCGTGTCCGACGCCTATGCCGACGCGCAGGTCGCCGCAATCCAGCAGGCCCTGTTCATCGTGTTCGTCCTGCTCGTGCTGGCTCTGCTCTTCTCGAAGAACCTGCCGAACCGCGTCGTCACGCACGACGACGACGACGCGGCCGACGGGGTCACCGGAACCTGAGGCGTGCTCAGCCCCGGGCAGCCACGTTCTTCACGATGGTGGACTCCGTGTGCTTGATGGCCTGGGCGGCGAACGGCCCGACGATGCCACCGAGCACTCGACCCGCGATACCGCCCGGCAGGGTGTAGCTGAACTCCACCTGCAGCTCGGTGCCCGTGTCGGCGTCGAGGAACCGCCAGGTGGTGTCGGCCTGGAAACCCTCGATCGCCTTGAGCTCGATCAGTTCGTCGACGACGTACCGGGTGCATTCCACAACCGACTTGAGCTTCTTGGGACCGACGTCGATCGACAGCTCGAAGACGGAGCCCAGGCCCTGGGTCTGTTCGGTCCTCGGCTCGAAGCGGGTCACCCCCATCAGGTACTCGGGAACGTTCTGGTACCCGTCGACGTACTGGAAGACCTTGTCCCGAGGTGCATCGACCACGGCCTGATGACGTACCACTCCCACGCTCTACCCCGTTCTCGCGTGCCCGGCCGGTGTGGCCGTGCTGTTCCCGATCGACACTATCCGGTCGGCACCGCCTCCGGGTGCGGGACACGGCCGACCGATTTGACCGCCGCCGACGCGTCGGATATTCCTGCAGACGATGTCGACGTCATCGGGCGGATGGTCCGAACTCCTCGCCCGTGAACACCGCGCCGCGGTGTCGGTCTTCGCCGGCGGCATCCTCGTCTTCGCGATCAACACCTTCCTGACCTCGGCCTCGCTGCCCAGCACCATCGCCGACATCGGTGGCGAACAGTTCTACGCCTGGGTCGTCACGGTCTTCCTGATCGCCTCCGTCGTGGCGTCGATGTTGGTGACACGCGCGCTGGCGCAGTTCGGCGCGCGGGGCGCCTATCTGATCGGGTTCTCCGCGTTCGCCGTGGGTTCACTGGTCTGCGCCCTCACCCCGACCATGCCGATCCTGTTGGCCGGCAGGTTGATCCAGGGACTCGGCGGCGGGTTGCTCACGGGCCTGGCGTTCGCCGTCGTGCAGATCGCGCTGCCGCAGCGCACCTGGGGCCGGGCAGTGGCTCTCATCTCGGCGATGTGGGGTGTCGGGAACATCGTGGGTCCCGCGATCGGCGGCCTGTTCGCCGAGGTCGGACTGTGGCGCGGCTCTTTCTGGTTCCTGACGGTCGTCACGCTGGCCATCGCGGCGGTCGCCGCGCGGGTGTTGCCGCGTGGTCGCGGTTCGGACGAACGGCACCCGTTGCCGTGGGCGTCGCTGGCCGCGGTGACCGTCGCCGCCGGCGCGGTCTCGGTGGCGGCGGTCTCCGGTTCGACGACGTTGCTCGTGGTGCTCGGCGGCGTCGCGCTGCTCGCCCTGGTCGGGTTCGTCGCCGTGGACCGGCGCGGCGGCACCGGCCTGCTCCCCCGGCTCACGTATTCGGTGGGCAATCCCCTCAAGTGGATCTACCTCTCGATCGCGGTGTTGGCGGCCGGGTCGACCGCCGAGGCCTTCCTCCCGCTGTTCGGTCAGCAGGTCGGCGGTCTGTCCCCCTTCACCGCGGGGCTGCTGCCGGCCGCGCTGTCCACCGGGTGGACGATCGCGCAGATCGCCAGCAGCACGTGGGCCCACGGACGATCGGCGTCGGCCGCCCGCATCGCGGGTCCGGCGTTCCTCGCCATCGGTATGGCCGGCTACGGCCTCCTCCAGTCGTCGACCGCATCGATCGCGATCGCCGGCTGGTACGCCTGCCTCGTGGTCGCCGGCATGGGCATCGGCATGGCCTTCCCGCACATCGCGACCGCCGCCATGGGCATCACCACCGACCAGGCCGAGGCCGCCCGCGCGTCGGCCGGCATCAACTCCGTGCAGATGGTCGCCAACACCATCGGGTCGGCCGCCGCGGGCCTGCTCGTCAGTTTGGGCTCCGACGCGGTCGGTTCGGCACGGTTGCTGTCCTTCGGTTTCGCCTGCCTCGCCGTGACCGGGGTGGGCATCGCCGTTCGGTCGGTCCGGTCTGCCCGGTGACCGTACGCTGAGGTCCATGAGACGCCGTCGGGGAAGTCCTCATCCCGGATCCCGGGGCCTCCGGCTGACGGTGGCCGCGGTCGCCGCAGCACTGGTCGTCGCCTCGTGCGGAACCGACACCGACGAGCCTTCCGCCGCGCCGGTCACCTGCGCGGAGATCCCGAACGGCGAACTGATCGACGCGCAGGAGGTCTCGGCCGCCCCCACCGACATCGCGACCCGACCCGAGATCGCTTCGGGCTACCGGAGCGGGATGAAACCGGTCGTCACCGGGACCTACGCCGCGGCGACGGCCAATCCGCTGGCCACCCGCGCGGCGTGCGAGGTGTTGCGCGACGGTGGGACTGCGGCCGATGCCCTGGTGACCGCGCAGATGGTGCTCGGTCTCGTAGAACCGCAGTCGTCGGGTATCGGCGGCGGCGCCTTCGCCCTCTACTACGATGCGGCGTCGAACTCGGTGCGCGCCTTCGACGGCCGCGAGACGGCCCCCGCGGCTGCCACCGAGACCTACCTGACGCAGATCTCCCCCACCGACCCCGCACCACCCGTGCCGAGTGCCCGCGCCTCGGGACGATCGATCGGCGTCCCCGGCGTGCTGCGGATGCTCGACATGGTCCACGGCGAGTACGGCAAGCAGACCTGGCGTGACCTGTTCACCCCGGCGATCACTCTGGCGGACAGCGGTTTCGAGATCAGCCCGCGGCTGGCCGGGGCGATCGCCGCCTCCGCGCCTGACCTGAAGGCCGACCAGGAAGCCCGCACCTACTTCCTGACCGACGAGGGCACGGCGAAGCCGCGGGCACCGACCTGGTCAACCCCGCCTACGCGAAAACCCTTGGTGTACTCGCCACCGACGGCGCCGACGCGATGTACGACGGCCCGCTCGCGCAGGCGATCGTCGCCGAGGCGGGCAGCACCGCGGGCGGTCTGACGCCCAGCCTCATGACCGTCGACGACCTCCGCAACTACCGGGCGGTCACCCGCGATCCCATCGTGACGGGATACCGCGGCCGCCAGATCGTGGCGATGCCCGGACCATCGTCGGGCGGCATCGCCGTCGCCTCCACGCTGGGCATCCTGGAGAACTTCGACCTGCCGTCGATGCGACCCACCGAGTCAGACGGCGACGCCGAGGCGAGCCGGGACGGTGGCCGGCCGGATCCCGCAGCGGTGCACCTGATCACCGAGGCCGAGCGACTCGCCTATGCCGACCGTGACAAGTACGTCGCCGACCCGGATTTCGTGCCGCTGCCGGGACGCGGCGTCGAGACCATCCTCGATCCCGCATATCTGCAGGCGCGCGCCGGGTTGATCAAACCCGATTCCTCCCTGGGTGAGGCACCGGCCGGGGACCTCGGTCCGGTCCCGCTCGGTTCGCATCCCGGCACCGAACACGGCACCAGCCACATCACCGTCGCCGACCGCTACGGCAACGTCGCATCGATGACGACGACCATCGAATCGGCGTTCGGCAGCTACCACATGGTCGACGGCTTCCTGCTCAACAACCAGCTCACCGACTTCGCGGCCGAACCGCGCGACGACGACGGCGCCCTGCTCGCCAACCGGGTGTCCCCCGGTAAGCGTCCGCGGTCGTCGATGGCGCCGACCCTGGTGATGCAACCGGGCACCGACGGCGCGCCGGCACAGGTGATCGCCGCGCTGGGTTCGCCGGGCGGATCGGTCATCATCCAGTTCGTCGTGAAAACCCTTGTCGGAATGCTGGACTGGGGCCTGAACCCGCAGCAGGCGGTGTCGATGATCGACTTCGGCTCGGCCAACACCCCGACGTCGAATGTCGGTGGCGAACACCCACTGGTCGACACCGCCGACGACGGCGCGCACGATCCGCTGGTGCGGGGCCTCCGCGAACGGGGCGAAGAGGTGTCCGTCGACGAACAGTCCAGCGGTCTCAGCGCGATCATGCGCCACGACTCCGGGTGGATCGGCGGCGCCGACCCGCGTCGTGAAGGTGCCGTGATGGGCGACGACGCCACGCTGCAGTGACCTGCTGAGTCGTCCGAACGGACGAATTGTGCCGAGACACCTGCCGGGACACTAGTTTTCCTCAGCGTCACACGGGGGCAACGGGGCGCATACACCCAGCTCATAGCGTCGAGTCGCTCGCAACCAGCGACAACCTAGCGACGTCGTCGTGCCGACCTGCCGGTGGTCGACGATAAACACCAGGAGTAACCATGAGTGGCAGCATGTCCCGCCGTCAGGCCATCGAGGCCGTGACGACCTACGAGGTGTCGGCACCCGGATTCACCGAGCCGTTGGCAGACACCTTCGGACGCAACGTGTTCAGCTTGTCGGTCATGAAGAAGCGCCTGCCGAAGCATGTCTTCAAGGCGGTCGCGGCAACGATCGACACCGGCTGCCCGATGGACCCGACCCTCGCCGACTACGTCGCGGTCGCGATGAAGGACTGGGCCATCGAGAAGGGCGCCACCCACTACGCGCACGTCTTCTACCCACTCACCGGATTCACGGCGGAGAAGCACGACTCGTTCCTCGAACCCGATTCGAGCGGTGCGTCGCTCGCCGAGTTCGCCGGCAAGACGCTGCTGCAGGGTGAGCCCGACGCGTCGAGCTTCCCCAACGGCGGTCTGCGCGGCACCTTCGAGGCCCGCGGTTACACCGGCTGGGACGTCACGAGCCCGGCGTACATCCTGGAGAACCCGAACGGCAACACCCTGTGCATCCCCACGATCTTCATCTCGTGGACCGGTGAGGCACTGGACAAGAAGACCCCGCTCCTGCGCAGCCAGCAGGCCATGAGCAAGCAGGCAATGCGTCTGCTGAAGCTCTTCGGCCACGAGAACGTCGACACCGTCGTCTCCTACGCCGGCGCGGAGCAGGAGTACTTCCTGATCGACGAGCACTTCTTCTACGCGCGCCCCGACCTGATGACCTCCAACCGCACCCTGTTCGGCGCCCCGCCGTCGAAGGGTCAGGAGTTCGACGACCACTACTTCGGCGCCATCCCCGAACGCGTGCTGTCGTTCATGATCGAACTCGACCGCGAGCTGTTCAAGCAGGGCATCCCGGCCAAGACCCGCCACAACGAAGTCGCCCCCGGCCAGTTCGAGATCGCACCGGTCTTCGAGCGCTCGGTGCTGGCCCATGATCACCAGCAGCTGATGATGACCACGATGAAGGCGGTCGCGGAGAAGTACGGCATGAAGTGCCTGCTGCACGAGAAGCCGTTCTCCGGCGTCAACGGCTCGGGCAAGCACGTCAACTTCTCACTCGGAAATGCCAACCAGGGCAACCTGCTCAACCCCGGCGACACCCCGCACGAGAACATGCAGTTCCTCACCTTCTGCGGTGCGATCATCCGCGCCGTCCACTCCTACGGCGGCCTGCTGCGCGCCGCCGTCGCGTCGGCGTCGAACGATCATCGTCTGGGTGCGAACGAGGCTCCGCCGGCGATCATCTCGATCTTCCTCGGCGAGCAGCTGATGGACGTCTTCGAGCAGATCGCCAAGGGTGGCGCCACCGGTTCCAAGACGGCCGGCGTCCTCGAGCTCGGCGTCGACACCCTACCGCCGCTGAAGGCCGACCCGGGCGACCGCAACCGCACCAGCCCGTTCGCGTTCACCGGCAACCGATTCGAGTATCGCGCACCGGGTTCCAACCAATCGATCTCCGACCCGATGGTCGCGATCAACACCATCCTGGCCGACTCCATCGACTACATCTCCTCCGAACTGGAGAAATTGCTCGCCGACGGCGCCGACCTCAACGACGCCGTGCAGAAGGTGCTGCAGGAGATCGTCAACGCCCACGGTGCCGTGATCTTCAACGGCAACGGCTACTCCGACGAGTGGCAGGAAGAGGCCGCCGCGCGCGGTCTCAAGAACCTCCGCACCACCGTCGACGCCGTCACCGAGTACACCGCACCCGAGGTCGTCGAGATCTTCGAGAAGTACGGGGTGCTGTCGGCCCGTGAACTCGAGGCCCGCGAGGACGTCATCTTCGAGTACTACGGGCTCACCATCCTCGTCGAGGCCAAGGAGACCGCGGAGATCGCGAAGACGATGATCATGCCGGCCGCGATCCGCTACCAGGGCGAGCTCGCCGGCACCGCCGCGTCACTGAAGATGGCCGGGATCGAATCTCCCACACCGCTTCTCACCGAGATCACCGAACTGATCGGCACACTGCACGCCGCCGTGGTCACCCTCGACGAGGGCATCGCGGGTATGCACGGCGAGAGCACCTACGAGGAGTCGAAGTACGCACTCGAGACGCTGATCCCGGCGATGGCCGCGGTGCGCGAGGTCGCGGACACGCTCGAGAGCATCGTCGCCGACGACCTCTGGCCGCTGCCCACCTACAACGAGATGCTCACGATCCTCTGACATCTCGGGTACTCACCCGAGCTGGAAACCGCCCCTGAGGTCGACCCTCCACGGCGGCGCCGAAGACATAGTGTCGTCGGTGCCGCTGCACAGGGTGGTTTTCGGGGGCGGTTTTCAGCTCCTACCGCACCCGCAACGACAATGCCACGACGAGCCGGGTCGCCGGGTCCTCGAGGTCCATCCCGGTGAGGGTCTCGATGCGTCGGATGCGGTAGCGCAACGTGTTCGGGTGGACGTGCAGATCGTTGGCGGCCGACCGGACGTCGCCGAAACGGTCGAGGTAGGCGCGCAGGGAGACGGTGAAGTCGCTACCGGTGCGGGCGTCGAGGTCGGCGAGGTCAGAGACCCGCGGGTCGACGAGGTCGGGGTTCTCGGCGAGGAGCGCGACGATCTCGCCGAGCAGGACCCCGGTGCGTGAGCCCGCGACGGTGGTGACGTCGTCGATCAGTTCGCCTTCGAGGGAAGCCGCGTCGAGCACGCGGTCGATCTGGCTGCGCAGTTCGGGTACCGCGGCGAGGGTGTGGGGTCCGGCGACCACCGCGCGGATGCGCAAACCGAACTGCCGCTGCGTCACCTCGACGGACACCTGCGCCCATTCGACCGCGGCATCGTCCGTCACACCGGGGAGCACCACGTAGGCACGGTCGCCGATGGTCGAGGTCACCGACAGCGGACTGAACGCGCTGGCGTGCAGGGTGAGCGCGGAGATGCGAGTGGCGTTCTCCGACAACGGCACCGAGGCGCCTTCGGCCGAACCGGTCGTCGCGAATCCGACGAGGACCACTGCGACGGACGGGTCGACGCCGAGCTGAGCGGCGAGTGCGTCGACGTCGATGATGTCGCCGCGCGCGCCGAGGAGCCGACGGACCAGTTCGTCGTGTTCGGTGCCCGCGGATCGACGACGGGCGATCACCCGGGCGGCGACCGCGGCCGCTCCGGTGAGCACCTCGTCAGTGTCGTCGGCGAACGGTCCGGCCCCGCGCTGCAACCAGACGACCCCCAGAAACTCGGCCGTGCCCGGGGCCCGGATCGCGACCGCGCGGCGTTCCCGCAGGCCGAGGTCGGTGCGCGCGTCGACCGCGACCACCCGCGCCGACGTGCGCAGCGCGTCCATCACACCCCACTGCCGAAGCCAGGCGAGCATCTCCGGCGGGCCCTCGCGGCCGAGGATCGACAACCGTCGCAGATCGTCGGCCTCGTCGCCGGCCGTGCTGTAGGCCAGCACGTGCGATCGCTCGTCCTCGATGCTGATCAGTCCGCCGGTGCGCCGTGCGACCTCGGCCGCGAGTTCGAAGAGATCGCCGGTGGCGCCCGACTCCATCGACTCGCCGTCGTCCGGCGAACGCCGCGCGGTGTCGAGGACGCGCGACACGAGGTTGTAGATGCGCTCCCACCGGGCGTGCGGGTCGATGGCGACGACCGCGATACCGAGTCGATCGGCGAGGTCGGTGAGGGTCGCCGACGACGTCTTGCTCATGACGGCGACGGGGCGATGGATGCCGAGGCCGGCCAGCAGTTCGGTGCTCACCTCGTCGGGCAGGCCGACCAGCAGGAACACATCGGCGGACCGTGCCGCGCGACCGAGGCCGAAGTGGACGTCGTCGATGTCGATCATCGCGAGGCTCCGCACCGGCACGTCGAGTCCCTGCGGTGCGGTGACCAGGGTCGCCACCGTCCGGTCCAAGGCCAGGATGAGACGCCCGAGCGCGACGCCCGGCGATTTGTCCATACGGACAAGGCTACGGCTGTCGGGTTTGCCGATCGGCCATATCGCGGGAACGCCCTCCGCAGGTGAACTGACGTCATGGACGCCATCACCACTCCCCCTCGCCCGGTCAACGAGCCGGTGCACACCTACGCCCCCGGATCGCCCGAGCGCACCCGGATCGTCAACGAACTCACCCGCCAGTCCAGCGCCGGCCGGCGCGAGCTGCCGCACATCATCGGCGGTCGACTGCATCTCGGGCACGGCGATCAGATCGACGTCGTGCAGCCGCATGCGCACCACGAGGTGCTCGGATTCCTCACCAACGCCACGCACGACGACGCCCGTGCGGCCGTCGACGCCGCGATGGACGCAAAGGACGACTGGGCGCACACCAGCTTCGACGACCGGGCCGCGGTGATCCTGCGCGCGGCCGAACTGCTGTCGGGGCCGTGGCGTGAACGGATCGCCGCCGCGACGATGCTCGGCCAGTCGAAGTCGGTGCAGCAGGCCGAGATCGACGCGCCCTGCGAGCTCGCCGACTTCTGGCGGTTCAACGCTGCTTTCGCGCGCGAGATACTCGCCGAACAACCGGTGTCGTCACCGGGTGTCTGGAATCGGCTCGATCAGCGTCCGCTCGACGGATTCGTCTACGCGGTCACCCCGTTCAACTTCACCGCCATCGCCGCGAATCTGCCGACGGCGCCGATGCTGATGGGCAACACCGTGATCTGGAAGCCCTCTCCCACACAGGCGTATTCGGCGCAGTACACGATGGCACTCCTCGAAGCCGCCGGACTGCCTCCCGGAGTCATCAACCTCGTCCACGGCGACGGACGTGCCGTGTCGGATGTGGTTCTCGCCGACGAGAACCTGGCCGGAATCCACTTCACCGGATCGACCACGACCTTCCAGTACCTGTGGCGAGCGGTCGGCAACAACATCGACAAGTACCGCAATTACCCGCGCCTGGTCGGCGAGACGGGCGGTAAGGACTTCATCGTCGCCCATTCCTCCGCCGAACCGCACGCTCTCCGAACGGCATTGATCCGCGGCGCGTTCGAGTACCAGGGGCAGAAGTGCTCGGCCGCCTCACGCGCCTACATCGCCCGGTCGGTGTGGGACAAGATGGGTAACGACTTCCTCGGCGAGACAGCCGAAATCACCTACGGCGACGTCCGCGACCTGTCGAACTTCGGTGGCGCCCTGATCGATCAGCGTGCCTTCGACAAGAACATCGCGGCGCTGCGGCGCGCCAAGTCCTCGCCGCAGGTCACCGTCGCCGTCGGCGGGCAGGTCGACGACACGGTCGGGTACTTCGTGCGCCCCACCGTGTTGCTGTCCGACGACCCGCGGGACGAGTCGTTCTCCACGGAGTACTTCGGCCCGATCCTGGCGGTGTACGTCTACGACGACGCCGACTACGAGACCGTGCTCGACCTGGTCGACACGACGGCGAAGTACGCGCTGACCGGCGCGGTCATGGCGACCGACGTCGCGGCGGTCGCTCTCGCGTCGGACCGGCTCCGCAATGCGGCCGGAAACTTCTACATCAACGACAAGCCGACCGGTGCCGTCGTCGGCCAACAGCCGTTCGGTGGCGGTCGGGCGTCGGGCACGAACGACAAGGCGGGGTCGAAGCAGAACCTGTTGCGCTGGACGTCGAGCCGCACGATCAAGGAGACGTTCACGCCGCCGACCACGACCCGGTACCCGCACATGAGCACCGACTTCACGGGGGTCTCCAGTTGAGCACGCTCTTCGACACCCTCCTGCGCCCGACGATCACCGCCGCGGCGCGCAGCGAACGGATCAAACAGACCTCGCAGCGATGGTCGGTGACCGAGAAGGTCGTGCGCCGGTTCGTGCCCGGCGAAACGCTCGACGACGTCCTCGCCGCCATCCGAGGAGAACTCGACGACGGGCTGGCGGTGACCATCGACTTCCTCGGCGAGGACACCGTCGACGAATCACAGGCCGACGCCACGGTCGCCGCCTATGTGTCTCTGCTGGAGGCGATGCCGGGCCTGGGTCCGGTACGTCCGGGTGCGCTTGAGGTGTCGGTGAAACTCACTGCGCTGGGTCAACGGCTGCCCGAACACGGCGCCAAGATCGCCGAGGAGAACGCCCGGACCATCGCCGCGGCAGCGCACCAGGCCGCGGCACTGATCACCATCGACGCCGAGGATCACGCGACCGTCGACGAGCGTCTGGCCATCGTGCGGTCACTGCGACAGGATTTCCCCGAGGTCGGGACCGTGCTGCAGGCGTATCTGCGTCGTACCGAGGCCGACTGCGCCGAGTTCGCGGCAACGGGCGCACGAATCCGGTTGTGCAAGGGCGCCTATGCCGAACCGCCGGCGGTCGCCTACCCCGACCGTCGCCAGGTCGACGAGGCCTACCTCCGCTGCCTGCGAATCCTGATGAAGGGCAACGGCTATCCGATGGTCGCCAGCCACGACCCGACGATGATCGAGGAGGCCTCGATCATCGCGGCGGAGTTCGACCGCGCCCCCGGCACGTGGGAGCACCAGATGCTGTACGGCATCCGGGTTGACGAGCAGCGACGGCTCGTCGAGTCGGGCGCCCGAGTGCGCGTGTACATCCCGTACGGCACCGAGTGGTACGGCTACTTCGTCCGTCGCCTCGCGGAGAGACCGGCGAATCTCGGCTTCTTCTTGCGGGCGCTGGCCGGGTAGAGCGCCGAACTCCCGCGTCAGGGGTGACGATCTCGCAGGGATATTCGAAGCCCATCAGTAACCGGTGAACGAGTCGGTGTGGATACGCCACGGACGCAACCTGGTCGACGGATCGAGATGCCGGATCGTCGACGAGGTGCGTTCGACGAATCCCGGTGTGCCCGACACGTAGTAGTGCGCACCCGCGATGTCCGGACCGACGAGCTCCGCCAGACGGTCGGGATCGTCGACGCCGTCGGCGAGTTCCGGCGCGATGACCGTGACCACCCGTGCCGAGGCCCCTCTGGCAGAGTCCAACTCGTCGTCGTAGACGGTCCGTTCCGACGAGCGCAAGACATGGACCACGGTCAGTCCCGACAGGTCGGCGCCGTCGAGCGACCGCACCATCGACACGAACGGCGTGATCCCGATACCCGACGCGAGGAGCACGACCCTGCCCTTGGCCGGAAACACCCGCGGGAGGACGAAGTCGCCACCGATCTCGTCGACCCACGCGCGCCGGGCACGGCCGTCGATGAGGGCGGCCTTGAACGACGACGGCACCCCCGCGACCGTGAAACCGAACTCGACCGGCGCCTCCCTCGGCGCGGACACGAACGAGAACACCCGGCGCGAACCGGTCCACACCGGCGCCGACCACCGCGGCACACTCACACTCGACCACTGCCCCGCCCGGAACG
The DNA here is from genome assembly GCF_001942325.1 of Gordonia sp. CNJ-863. Classification (NCBI taxonomy): domain Bacteria; kingdom Bacillati; phylum Actinomycetota; class Actinomycetes; order Mycobacteriales; family Gordoniaceae; genus Gordonia; species Gordonia sp. CNJ-863. The sequence goes on along the minus strand of NZ_MKKG01000016.1, from coordinate 19,540 downwards.
ACGGTGCGCCACCGGCGGGTTCACCGCGCAACACGTAGGTGCGGTCGGCCAGTGACGCGGTCTCGACGTCGAGGCGCACCCGGCGCGCGGTGCGCGTCGCCAGGCGTACTGCGAAGGCGTACAGGCTGCCGACGAGCAGAGCGATCTCCGGCACGAAAGCCAGTGTGTACGAGTCGGTCACCTCGACCGTGTACTGGCAGTGCATCAGCACCCCGACCAGGGCCGCGTAGATCAGCCGATGCGGCTGTCGCGCCGGAGATGTCAGCGGTTCGGGCAGCATGACGGCCGCGACGAAGAGCATCGGCGACGACACGACCCACGTCGACAGATCCTGGCCGCCGCGAACCAGTTCGACCACACCGATCGTCACCAGCGACGCGACGAGGAACACGGCCACGAGGAGCCACTCGCGGACCAGGGTGACCACGGCCGCGCCGATGACGATCATCGGGATCAGCAGCGGCTCGGCCGCCACCCACCAGAACGGGTAGCTCAGTCCGTCGACACCGGCGTAGGCCAGCGCATAACAGCCGACGGCGCCGGCGACCGCCGGGTTCAGGATCAGCCGTCGACGCCATGCCAGAACGTATTTCGACGCCGCGGCGATCACCGCCGCCGTTGCGACGGTCGCGACCGCGGTGTCTACCGAACCGCCGGGCACCACGAAGAACAGGATCAGTCCCGTGATGAGCCACGAATCGGAATTCGGCGGCACCCGGAACACGGCCGCGAACAGATAGGTGGCCAGGCCGCTCACCCCGACCGCCACCAGCAGCCACACCGCGAGTTCGTCTGGTCCGTAACCGAAGTCGGCGTCGACCGCGGACACCACGAAGGCCGCGACCGCGAGAAGGACCAGCCCGCACAACACCGCCCGGTACGGGGTCAGGTGTCGCCGCGTGGCATCGAACGGCGCGAGGATCCGCGGGAAGAACGCGGTGGGTCTGGTCGTCGAAACGCCGGTCGTCACAGGAACAACTCCAATCCGGGGATCGCGGTGTGTTCGACACTGCCGTTGCGCCGGACGGTCACGTGATGAAAACCCTCCGCGTGATGGTCGAAGTCGCCGCGCAGGAACGCGGCCGGGGTGAAGAACAGCGCGGTCGCCAGCCCGTCGGCCTCCATCGCCGACGGTGCGATCACCCACGTGGCCAGCACCTCCCTTGCAGGTGAGGCGGTGCGGGGGTCGACGATGTGATGCCAGTCCGCCCACACCCGACGATTGCTCGCCGACGCGCAGATCGCCCCGGCGTCGAGCGTGACCACGCCGATCGCCTTGGTCGGGTCCATCGGGTGCTCCAGCGCCACCCTCAGCCCGCGGGTGCGGGGTGAGACGACCATGTCGCCACCGGCGTCGACGACGAAGTCATCGGTGGCCCGCCCGACGATCTCCGCCACCCGGTCGGCCGCGAAACCCTTTCCCGCCGCACCGACATCAAGCAGCGCGGGTTGGCGCAGTTCCAGCGCGCCGTCATGCCCGGCGATCACCTCGTCCCAACCCGGGATCCCGGCCACCCGGGCGGCGGGCCGCAGGGTGTAGTCCGCGTCGTAACCGGCGTCGGCAAGGGTCTGTCCGACCAGCGGTGTGACCGCACCGCGGGTCAGCCGATAGAGCCTGCGGTACCAGTCGACGAGCGGCTGATCCGACTCCGCGATCGGGTGGCGTCCGGCCGTCCGCGCCATCTCGGCGACCGCCGAGTCGTCGCGGAATCTCGACCAGGCCAGGTCGATTCGGTCGATCTCGGCGCGCACCGCGTCGACGACGTCGTCGGGCAGTGGCGCCGGTGTCGTGACCGTCCACCGGGTACCGATGGCGTCGAACACCCAGTCATGGACGGCTGCAGGAGAATTCATGCCGGGGGTGGTCACGCCGGCCGAACTCAGTTGATGGCTTCCTGTTTGATCTTCTCGATCGCCTCGTTGAAGCCACCCGAGGTCAGCGACGAGCCGGAGACCTTGTCGACATCGATGTCGTTGATGTTCTTGCCCACGACGACATCCGAGATCCCGCCGGCGAACTTGCCCTGGTACTCCACCGACGGGCCCTTGGTCTGGCTCGTGTCGACCGACACCGCGGTGATGACGTCGTTCGACAGGGTGACGGTGACGCCTACCTTCTGCGGTCCGCCGGGTGAGATGTACCCGCCTTCCGCGGTGTACTCGCCGTCTTTGTACTCCTCGCCCGTGGCGCCGTCGGTGACTGTCGCGGTGGAGGTGTCCGCAGCGGTGGTGCTGCCGGAGCCGGAGTCGTCGGAGGAACAGGCCCCGGCGGCGAGACCGACGGCTGCCACCGCCGCGAGGACGCCGCCGGTACGCAGCAGAACCGACGAACGGCTCGAACCGGACAGCTCAGATTCGGACGGGGCAGTGTTCGAAGTGGAGGTCATCGGCCCATTGTCCCTGATCGCCCGGCGCGCCGCCCCGCTGGCTCGCCGAATCGCCGCCGGTCAGCGACCGGCCGCAGCGACACGCGCCTGGATGGCGTCGACGAACACGGTCCGGATGTCGGCGGCGTTCTCGGCGACATAGGTGGTGCCGCCGGTGGCCTCGGCGATCTGCTTGAGCGCGTCGGAGTCGGCGTCGTCGGAGATGCCGATGGTCAGTACCAGCACCGGCCGTGCCGGATCTTCGAGTCGCTTCAGCTCGGCCAGCAGTTCGTCCAGGCTGATGCTGTTCGGATCCTCGTTCTGGCCGTCGGTCATGATGATGACGCTGTTGGAGTAGTTCGGGTCGTAGGTGTCCTGGACCTTCTTGAACGCCGCGAGCGTGGTGTCGTAGAGGCCCGTACCGCCACCCAGGTCGGACAGGCCTTCCTCCACCGCCCGGCTGAGCGCATCACGGTGCGTCCCACTGCCCGAACGCGCGTCGAGCCGCCGGATGGGCGCCATCTCCAGCCAGTCCTGACCGTCGCCGCCCTTGTCGACGCCGAATGCCCAGCCACCGATCATCGTGTTGTTGGGGAACAGCTTCAGGCCCGTCTGGGAGGCGTCGATGAGCAGACCCGCGCGGGTGGTGCCACCGGCAGGTGTCTCCATGGACCCCGAGGTGTCCTGGACGACGAGGCTGCGGATCGGCACGCCGAGGACCTGCCACTGACGCAGCGCCTTGTCGACCGACGACGGGTCGCGCAGCTGCAGCTCCTTGACCGGCTCGCCGACCCCGTTGCCGTCGGCGTCGCGGTAGCCCGCGTCGGTCAGCGCCTTGCGACCGGAATCGGTGCCCAGCGCCGCGACGAGCGCGGCCCCCGCCTCGTCGGCCACCTGCTGGCGAGCCGCAGATGCGGTGTTCACCAGGGGGTAGTCGAGCATGACGGTGCCCGAGGCGGGGATGGTCGACGTCAGCTTCGACCCCTGATGGGTGCGCATGAAGAGCTCGTACTGCTGCTCGGTCGTCACGACCGGCACACCCGAGGTGTTCGCCAGGTTGAGTCGGGTGCCCTCGTTGTCGTTGGTCAGACGCGCGTTGTTCTGCTGGATCGCCAAGATCGTCATGGCCTCGGTGAACTTCTCTTCCGGAAGCTCGCCGGCGTCGACGGCCGCGAGCGCACCGATGATCGGGGCATCGCCGGTGCTGGTGTCGACGGGGCTACCGGTCCTGAGGTCGGGGAGCTTCATGACCTCGACCCACGTGCCCAGTTCGGGGACGTTCTCCCCGGCGACGACGGTCGGGGTCGAGGCGATGGAGGGTGCCACCAGATCGAGGTCGCGGCGGACCTGCGTCGTCACGCGGCGTGCCTGCACCTGAGAGTCGGCGACCCAGAGGTCGGGCGCCGCGGCGCCCTGCGTCAACAGGCCGGGCACGTCGGCGCCGGCGGCGGTCTGGACGTCGTAGTCGTAGCAGGAGTCCGCGGATGCCTGTCGTGCCACCTCGCGGAGGGGGCCGGTCATCGCGGCGTCGGAGGCGACGGCGACCCGGGTGCGATCACCGCAACCCCCGGAGCCGGCCTGCCAGATGATCACCCCGGTGACGAGGGCGACGACCGCGACCAGGGCGACGATCGCCCACAGCCAGCCGCCGCGGCGACCGCTGCCGGCCTCGCGGTGCTCGAAGCCGAAGTCGTCATCGGACCGGCTCGCGCCGCTCGCGGGTCCCCCGCTGCTCGCGGCAGCCCGGGTCCATTCGTTCCCGCCGCGATCGGCATCTGAGCTGTGACGCCCCATAGTTACTCTCGTTCCCCTCGTATGGCGGTGTCCTCACACCGCCTGACGCATCGCCGTCATCCGCCCCCGCGTGACGTCACGCACGGGTCAGCCGAAGATCTCTCGGAATTGCTGCAGCGACTTCCGCAGATCTCCCGACACCGCCAGGGCCGCGGTCTTACCCACGGGCCCGATCAGCGGCAACCCACCCAGATCAACAGTGAAGGTTACTTCCGATCCGATCGAAGTGGGAAGGATGCCCAGATCGAGCTTGGCCTTCACGCCGCCTTTGCCGCTCCCCTTGAGGCGTACGTGCGACACCGGGTCGAACTTCTCGACGACCCAGTCGAAGCGGACCCGGGTGCCCTTCACGACGACGATCGAGGCGATCTGCGTGCCCTTGGCCAGGTCCTCGTAGGCCGGGAGCGGGCTGCGCCAGGAGTCGTGGATCAGCAACCATTCGTCGTACCGGGACAGGTCCGAGGCGGCCGCCCAGGTATCTTCCGGAGACAGTTCAACCTCGATGGAGTCACTCGTCTTCGCCATGGTCCCAGAGCCTAGTGTCCGCACCTCCGACTTTCCCGCGCCGGTGGCCGATCAGGCCCGGGCGCTGCTCGGCGCGCACCTGACGGGTCACGGCGTGACGATCCTGGTCACCGAGGTGGAGGCCTACGCCGGACCCGACGATCCGGCGTCGCACGCGTACACGCGAACGGCCCGATCGGAGATCATGTACGGCCCGCCGGGCCGCCTGTACGTCTACCGCATCCACGGCCATCACTGCGCGAACATCGTGGTGCGGGGGCCGGGACCTGCGGCGGCGGTCCTGCTGAGGGCCGGCGAGGTGGTCGACGGGGTCGAGCTGGCACGTGACCGACGCGGTGCCGCGCGCTCCAGGCCGGTGTCCGACGACCGGCTCGCCAGCGGCCCCGGGAACCTCTGCCGCGCGCTCGGGATCACGATGGCCGATCTCGGCACCGTTCTCGCCGATCCGCACACCCCTGTGACTCTCGACACATCTCCGGGCGGGCCGCTCCCCGACCTGCCGGTGGCCGCCGGACCGCGCGTCGGCGTACGACGCGCGGCCGACGTTTCGTGGCGATTCTTCTTCGACGGTCACCCGACCGTGTCGGGGTACCGCCGTCACCCGCGCGCCGGCGGCTGACCGGCTACTGCTGAGGAGCGTCCGGCTTGTTCTCGGGCGCCTTGTTGTTCTCGGGCGTCTTGTTGTTCTGGGCGGCCGTGTTCTGGGCTCCGACGGCCTTGCGGACCGCGTCCTGCGCCTTGTCGACCTGCCCGGCGTACTTGTTGCCGGTGGCCTTGTCGATGGCGTCGCCGCCCTTCTCGATCAGATTCGGGTTCTTGCGCAGCGTGTCGCGCGCCTTGTTGACGAGTCCCTTGAGATCCATGACGTCTCCTGTGTCCGAGCCGGATGTCTTCCGGCCGCCCGTGGCAGAGTTTAGTCGCCTACACGGCGTCTTTACGCGGCTGCCACCTCGACGTCCGCGGAGTGCCCTTCAGAACTGCTGTGGTTCGCGATCCACCGCGGCACGATCCGCGAAACCGCTTCCACGAGCACGATTCCGACGGCCGCCGAGGTGAGCGCGACCGAGTTCATCGTCCAGTTCGACGAGTCGAGGTGGAAGAGGTCCTGGGTGAACGGCCACCCAAAGATCAGCATGTAGGCACCCGCTGAGACGACGAGCAGGAGAACCTTCCACCAGTTGTAGGGCCGGGCGACCACCGCGAGCACGTAGACCGCGATCGCGATGAGCGTCATCAGCGACGCGGTGGCCGCCTGGGTCTGCGCCGGCGACAGGTCGACGGCGTCGCCCCCGACCTCGACACCCGGCCCGCCCGGGTTGACGATCACATAGGTGACGAAGGTGCACAGGCCGACGATGATGCCGTTGGGGACCGCGGTGAGCAGGACGCGACGCACGAAGCCTCGGCGGGCTCGCTCGTTGTTGGGTGCCAGCGACAGCACGAAGGCGGGGATGCCGATCGTGAACCACGCCGAGATCGTCACGTGGATCGGCTGGAACGGGTAGCTCAGCGGGTCCGAGCCGAACAGCTTGCCCAGCACGCCGCCGACGCCGACGAACAGCGCCAGCAGCACCGCGTAGACCGTCTTGGTGAGAAACAGGTTGGAGACGCGTTCGATGTTGCCGATCACGCGACGACCCTCGCCCACCACATACGGGAGGGTCGCGAACTTGTTGTCCAGCAACACGATCTGCGCCACCGACCGGGCGGCCGAACTGCCCGATCCCATCGCGACACCGATGTCGGCGTCCTTGAGGGCGAGCACGTCGTTGACGCCGTCGCCGGTCATCGCGACGGTGTTGTCCCGCGACTGCAACGCCTTGACCATGGCGCGTTTCTGATCGGGACGGACACGACCGAAGGTCACGCCGTGTTCGACCACGTCGGCCAGTTCGTCGGTCTCCTCTGGCAGTCTGCGCGCGTCGACGGAGGTGTCGGCCGAGCCGAGGCCGAGCGACTCGGCGACCGCACCGACCGAGCGAGCGTTGTCGCCGGAGATCACCTTGACGGCGACGTTCTGCTGTTCGAAGTAGTCGATGGTGCCGCGGGCGTCGGGCCGGATCCGCTGTTCGAGCACGACGAGCCCGACCGGGGTCACGGTGCCCGGGGCGACCGCGCCGGCGGCCGGTTCGGTGTCGACGGGGACGTCGGTGCGCGCGAGCAGCAGCACGCGCAGTCCGGCCGCGCCGATGTCGGAGGCCAGTTGAGCGGTCTCCCCGGCCGGGTCGAGCAGCACGTCGGGTGCGCCGATCAACCAGTTGCCTACGTCGGTGCCGGACGCGTCGTCGAACGACATCCCGCTCCACTTGGTGGCCGAGGTGAACGGCTTGATCGCGGACACGGTCCACGACGGCGGGGTCGGATACGCCTCGGCGACGGCGATCATGCTGGCGTTGGGACGCGGATCGTGGGCGGCGAGTGCCGCGAGCACCTCTCCGGCCAGGTCTGGCGGATCGTCGCCGACGACGCGCAGTTCGGACAGGCGCATCCCGTTCTCGGTGAGGGTGCCGGTCTTGTCGGCGCACACGACGTTGACGCGGGCCAGGCCCTCGATCGCGGGGAGTTCGTTCACGAGGCACTGCCGCTGCCCGAGGCGAACGACGCCGACCGCGAAGGCGATCGAGGTCATCAGCACCAGACCTTCGGGCACCATGGGCACGAGCGCGGCGACCATGCCCAGCAGCGCCTGCTTGAGACTGTTGTCGCTGATGAACAGCTGGTTGACGATCGTCAGGATGCCGGCGGGGATCAACAGCCAGGTGATGACCCGCAGGATCTGGTCGATTCCCGAGCGGAGTTCGGAGGAGACCAGGGTGAACTTCGACGCCTCGGCCGCGAGCTGCGCGGCGTACGCGTCGGCCCCGACCTTGGTCGCCCGGTAGGCGCCGCCGCCGGCGACCACGAAGCTGCCGGACATGACCTGCGCGCCCGGGTCCTTGTCGATCGGATCGGCCTCACCGGTCAGCAGCGACTCGTCGACGTCCAGTGCGGTGGCCTCGATGACCTCGCCGTCGACGACGATCTGGTCGCCGGCACCGATCTCGATGATGTCGTCGAGCACGACCTCGTCGGGCGCGACCTCCACGACCTCACCGTCGCGTCGGACCCGCGGCCGGGTCTGACCGACGATGGCGAGCTTGTCGAGGGTGCGCTTGGCGCGGACCTCCTGGACGATGCCGATCGTCGAGTTGGCGATGATCAGCAGACCGAACAGGCCGTTGATGAGCGAACCGGTGAACGCGACGATGGCGAACAGAACACCGAGGATCGCGTTGATGCGCGTGAAGACGTTGGCGCGCACGATGTCCGCGACGCTGCGGCCCGAGCGGTCGGGCATGGAGTTGACCTTGCCCTCGGCGACCCGCTGGGCCACCTCTGCCGCGGTAAGACCGGGCTCGATCGTCTCCGTCGTGGTGCTCACGCCGAAACCTCCCACCAACTCGAATGCGCCACACCGGTTCCGGTGCGGTGTTCGAGGTCGATCGAACCACCGGGCTGCGGGACGAGCACAGTCGGGTCGCCGTGGTGTGCGGCGGCTTGCAGCCGCGCGATCGGCTCACCCCATGGGTGACGGGCGAGATTGAAGGTGCCCCAGTGGATCGGGACCAGAACCGAATCGGCCCCGGAAGCCGGCGAGACCATCCGATGCACCGACAGCGCCTCCTCCGGGTTGACGTGGATGTCGGGCCACATCACGTCGTAGGCGCCGACGGCGATGAGCGTCAGGTCGAAGGGGCCGAGCCGGGCGCCGACGTCGGAGAATCGCTCGGTGTGGCCGGTGTCGCCGGAGAAGAAGACGCGGTGGGTGTGGCCGGCGATCGCCCAGCTCCCCCACTGGGTGAGGTTGCGTGCCAGCCACCGTCCGGAGAAGTGGCGTGCCGGTCCGCAGGTGAACCGCAGCTCTCCGCCGCGTGTGGCGACGACGACCTCGTCCCACCAATCCGCCTGCCGGATGCGGTCTTCGGCGATCCCCCAGGACATCAGATGTGCGGCGACGCCGAGGGTCGTGACGAACACGGCGTCCGGCTGTGTCGCCGCGATGGTGGTGACCGTGTCCATGTCGAGATGGTCGTAGTGGTCGTGGCTGATGACCACGACGTCGATCGGGGGCAGCTCGCGCGCGGCCAGCGGGGCGGCGTGCATGCGTCCCGGACCGACGAGTTGGCTCGGCGAACACCGGCGGCTCAGGACGGGGTCGGTGATGATGCGCGCGCCGTCGATGTCGACGATCGCGGTGGCATGTCCCAGCCAGGTGACCGCGAGGGGCGACGGGGCGTCGAAGGTCGGGACGGTGACCATCACCGGACGTCGGGGCCGGCCCGGGCGGCGCGCCATGTCGGCGAGCACCTGGCGGTCCGGGGCGACGGAACCCTCCGGCGGCTCGGGGTTGTCGAAGACCCCGTCTCGCAGGTGGGGGGACGTGCGCACGTGCGGCACGATCTCCTCGCGGGTGGCGCCGAGTGCGCGAGCCGGGCCGAGACCACCGGCGGCGAGCCGTTCGGCCACCGCGTCGGCCATCATCGCCCCAGCCGATGTCACCCGCCCCAGCACCCGCGAGGTCGCGTCGGGGCCGCTTCTTTCGGGATCCGTGGTCACATCCACACAGTAATCCGATCGGGTGAGGTTCGACGCGAAGCGCAACGGCGTCGGACCAGAAGGCTCTCACGGCGACCATCGAGATGTGAGCATCAACAAACATCGGCACGTTTCGGGCGGTCAACCGTGCAAACGCGGACAACGGCACTGATAGGCTGCGGCGAACATTGTCCATTGCACATGCGCAAGCGCATGTTGGCCAAGGGGTTGACCGTCTTGCCACGGATGTCCGTCGAACAGCGTCGAAGCGCGCTCATCGAGTCGGCGTACCGAGTGATCGCCGATCACGGAGTCGAGGGTGCCACCACCCGCCGGATCTGCGCTCACGCCGGAATGCCCCTCGCGAGTTTCCATTACGCATTCGAGAGCCGCACGGCGCTGTTGTGCGCGGTGATGGATCATGCGGTGCCCGTCGACATCGAGCGCATGCTGCATTCGGTCATGCCTGCCGCCGACTTCGGCCCGGAGCCAGACATCGACGCGCTCAAACAGAACATGGTGCGGCAGTTCCATGCCTTCGTCGACCTGCTCAAGGCCGATCCCGGCCGGATGCAGGCGACCATCGCGCTCGGCATCTACGCGCACAACCATCCGGAACTGCAGCAAGTCGGCAAGGTCATGTACGAGCAGCTCTATCGGGTTGCGGCGTCCGGCATGCGGGAGATAGCCGAACTCGCGGGTCTGACCTGGACCCGGCCGACGGAGGAACTCGGCCCGCTCATCATCGCCGCGACCAACTCGATCACCCTGATCTACCTGAGCACCGGCGACGACAAGGTGGTCGACTCCCTCATCGCGGCAGTCGCAGAGCAGCTCGCCACCTATGTCACGTTCGAGTGACCCTCGTTCCCACGCCTCGTCCGGAACATCCCCCGTCGACGGTCTGTGGGTGACCGACCCCGACCGGTACTGGGCGTCGATCGACGACGCGGTCACCGACGCAGGGCTCGATGCCCCGGTCCTCGCACTCGACCGCGCGGCGCTCGAACACAATGCCGCAGATCTGTTGCGCCGCTCCGCCGGTGTCCCCATCCGGGTCGCCAGCAAATCCCTCCGGGTGCGTTCGGTGATCACCGATCTCGCCACCCGTCGCGGCTTCCACGGCGTACTCGCCTACGACCTCGCCGAGGCGCACTGGCTGGCGACGACGACGGAGATCACCGACATCCTGATCGGTTATCCGAGCGTCCGACGGGAAGCACTGGCAGGCTTCGTGTCCGACGAGGTGGCGGCGAGCCGGGTGAGCCTGCTCGTCGACTCGGTCGAGCAGCTCGACATCATCGACGCCGTCGCCCCACCCGCATCACGACGACCGATTCGGGTCGCCATCGACCTCGACGCGTCGTACCGGCTCCTCGGCGGCCGCGTACACGTCGGGGTCCGGCGTTCCCCGGTGCATTCCCGGCGCGACGTCCTCGATCTCGCCCGGACCATCGTCGCGCGGAACGGTTTCGACCTGGTCGGCGTGATGTCGTACGAGGCGCAGGTCGCCGGTGTCGCCGACGCGGTTCCGGGGAAGGCAGTCGTCAACCGGGCGATCGGGATGATGCAGCGCCGGTCGATGGCCGAACTGCGCCGCCGGCGCGGGAAGATCATCGGCGAGCTGCGGCAGATCGCCGACCTGGAGTTCGTCAACGGCGGCGGCACCGGCTCGCTCGAGGAGACCGCCCGCGACCGGTCGATCACCGACATCGCCGCGGGCAGCGGACTTTTCGGTGGCCATCTCTTCGACGGTTATGCACGGTTCCGACCGGCCCCTGCGCTGTCGTTCGGACTCGACGTCGTCCGGCGTCCGGCCCGCGACATCGTCACCTGCGCCGGCGGCGGCTGGATCGCCTCCGGACCGCCAGCACCCGATCGCCTCCCGAAACCGGTGTGGCCGAGCGGACTCGAGTTCGTCGGCACCGAGGCCGCCGGCGAGGTGCAGACCCCGCTCCGCGGGAAGGCTGCGCCGGGCATCGCGATCGGCGATCGAGTATGGTTCCGGCACACCAAGTCCGGCGAGGTCTGCGAACGCGCCCGGCACGTCGCGATCATCGACCGCGACGACGCTGGTCACGCGGTGGTCAGTGAGGTCGTGCCGACCTACCGAGGCGAGGGGAAATGCTTTCTGTGAGCGGTACGTCGACTGCCGCCGGGCACGGCTGGCGCAACTGGGGTGGTACCGCGTCGTGCACACCGAGACGAGTGGTGCATCCGACGAGTGTGGGCGCGATCGCCGACATCGTGCGGGAGACCGCCGAGCGGGGCGGCACGGTCAAGACCGTCGGTGCCGGACACAGCTTCTCCCCCATCGCCGTCGCCGACGACGTCCAGCTCGAACTGTCCGGCCTGCGCGGTCTGGCCGGCGCCGACGGCCACCGGGTGACGCTGCACGCGGGCACCCACCTGCACGAGATCCCCGCGCTACTGGCACCGAGGGGTCTGGCGATGGCCAACCTCGGTGACGTCGACCGGCAGACCATCGCGGGCGCGACCTCCACCGGAACCCACGGCACCGGACTGGCATTCGGCGGCATCAGTACGCAGATCGCCGGCGTCACCCTCGTGAACGGCAAGGGCGAGATCGTCACCATCGGTCCCGCCGACCCCGAACTACCCGCTGCCGCACTGGGTCTCGGCGCACTCGGGGTGCTCGTCGAGATCACGCTCGACTGCGTCGACAACTTCCGGTTGCATGCCGTCGAAGGGCCGGCCTCCGCCGACGATGCGATCGCCGGCTTCCTCGACCACGTCGCCGAGTCCGACCATCACGAGTTCTACATGTTCCCGCACACCAATTGCGCACTCGTGAAGACCAATACGCGGCTCGGGACGGATGCACCGATCACCGGACCGTCGCGATTCCGCCGCTACGTCGACGACGAACTGTTGAGCAACAAGGTGTTCCGGCTGCTGTGCGAGGTCGGTGTCCGCGCACCCCGGCTCGTTCCCGCCATCAACGCGGTGGCCGGCCGCAGCCTGTCGTCCCGCGAGCTGACCGACACGTCGACCAAGATCTTCGTCTCCGACCGCGACGTACGCTTCCGCGAGATGGAGTACGCGATCCCCCTCGAGGACGTCCCGGCGGCGTTGCGCGAGCTCCGCGCCCTGCTGGACCGCCGCGAGTACCGCGTCAGCTTCCCCATCGAGGTGCGCGCCGCCGCGGCCGACGACCTGATGCTCTCCACCGCCACCGGACGCCGCAGCGGCTACATCGCCGTCCACCGCTACCACCGCGACGACCCGGCCGACTCCGCCGCGTACTTCGCCGACGTCGAATCGATCCTCACCGGCTTCGGCGGACGCCCCCACTGGGGCAAGATGCACACCCGCGACGCCGACTACCTGCGCAGCGTCTACCCGCGCTTCGACGAGTTCCGTGCGGTGCGCGATCGGTTCGATCCGTCTCGAGTGTTCGCGAACGACTACCTGCGGCGGGTGCTGGGGGACTGAGCTCAGCGCCGATGGATCGGCCCGCTTCCTTCGTGCAGTGGGCTCGCCTGTGCGCCATGACGTTCGGCGATGATCTGTGCTGCGATCGCCACCGCCACCTCCGCCGGTGTGTGCCCGCCGAGGTCGAGCCCGAGGGGCGACCGCAAGCGCGCGAGCTGTGCCTCGTCGACGCCCTCCTCGCGAAGACGACGGTTGCGGTCGTCAGCGGTCCGGCGAGATCCGAGGGCACCGATGAAACCGAGGGTCGGCGCCTGCAGGGCGGTGCGGAGGGTCGGCACGTCGAACTTGGTGTCGTGGGTCATCACGCACAGTGCCGTGGTCGAGCGGACCTCCCGGTCCCGGATCTGGTCGGCGAGATAGCGATCGGGCCAGCCGACGATCACCTCGTCGGCGTCGGGGAATCGTTCCGGGGTCGCGAACACCGGCCGGGCGTCGACAACGGTGACCCGCATTCCGAGCGTCGACCCCAGTGAACTGAGCGCGCGCACGAAGTCGTTGGCGCCCACCAGGATCAGACGTGCCGGCGGGGCGAAGGTCTGCACGAAGGTGCGTGGCCGGTCCTCGGTCGGCGCAGCGGGATCGGTGGCCTCGCAGTCGTCGAGGCCGATGACGCCGGTGCGGCCGGTGTCGAGCATGTCGGCGACGTCGTGGTCGAGGCGTCGCCACGGCGGCCGGGAGGTCTCGGTCGCGACATACCAGTCCGGGTGGGCGTTCAGCGTTGTGGCGACCGCGATCGGTTCATCGGCCGCGAGTGCGTCGGCGAGGCGTCGGAGCTGACCCAGTCGTTCGGGCGTCGGCTCGATGCGTTCGACGGCGACGTCGATCTGACCACCGCACGTCAGGCCGGGCGCGGGATCACGAGGGTCCTCGATGCCGAACTGCTCGACGACTGCGAGCCCGTCTTCGAGCACCTGCTGCGCGGTGTGGACCAGGGCCGACTCGACGCACCCACCGGAGACCGAGCCGATGACGGTGTCGTCGTGTGTGACGACCATCGACGCCCCGACCTCGCGTGGCGCCGACCCGGACGTCGCGATGACCCGACACAGCGCGACGGGGCGTGCATCCGGCCGGCCGAGGACGGTCAGCAGGTCGGGCAGGATATCGCGCATGCTCTCCAGTTGACCAGATGTTCCGGTGACCGGCCACCTCGCCACCACCGGCCGATCTCATCTCGGCAAGCAGACGTCGATCGAAGTCTGCACGTCGAAGCGAGGTTCGCCGGTCGGGATCTCAGTGCCCGACGAACTTCGGCTGCCGCTTCTCGTTGCGTGCGGCACGCCCCTCGGCCATGTCGTCGCTCTGCCAGGCGCGGACCATCGCGGCGACCCGGTCCTCGGGTGCGGTGTCGCGGGCGCCGTCGCCGTTGAGCACCAGCTTGTAGTGCTGCAGGGTGAGCGGGGCGAGGTCGGCGATGGTGGCCGCCCAGTGCTGGGCGTCGGCGAGATCGCCGATGCGGTTGGCGAATCCGAGAGTGTGGGCACGGTCGGCGTTCAACGGGTCGCAGCCGATGAGCATGCCGCGCGCCTGGCCGGCACCGACGAGCGACACGAGCCGGCGGATGGTCCACTCATCCACGGCGACACCGATTTTGGCGGCCGGGATGGCAGCGATCGCGTCGGGCGCCATCACGCGGAGGTCGGCGGCCATGGCCAGCTGGAGTCCACCGCCGATCGCGGAACCGTTGAGAGCCGCGATGACCGGCACCGGCGTCTGCTCGATGCGATGCAGCGTCGAGACCAGCTTGTCGAGGAAGCCGGGGTCGTAGACCGGCCCGGACAGATCGGCACCCGCACTGAACACCGGACCACGTCCGGTCACCACGATGGCCCGCGCACCGGCATCGACCGCGGCGCCGAAGGCGTCGGCCAGCCCGCTGAGCATCTCCTCGTTGAGGGCGTTGCGCTTGTCGACACGGTCGAGCTCGATGGTGACGACGGCGCCGTCGGTGGTGGAGTGAATCATGGGGGCCAAGCCTACCGATGACACTGTCGAGCCGACTCGTGACAGGGTGGTGACGTGCCGAACACCACGCCGAGCAGCGCCACGCCGATCGACGTCGAGGGCCACTCGGACGTCCTGATAATCGGCGGCGGGCAGGCAGCACTGTCGTCGGCCTACTTCCTGCACCGCTTCGGCCTCGGGGAGCGCTATCAGATGCTCGACCATGCGCCCGGCCCCGGCGGAGCCTGGCAGTTCCGCTGGCCGACGCTGACCCTCGCCACCGCCAATCGGGTCCACGACCTGCCTGGGTGGGGGCTCGTCGAGGCACTCGGACTCGACTGCGACCGGCTCCCCGCCGCCACCGCGGTCCCGGACTACTTCGGCCGATACGAGCAGAGGTTCGGCCTCAACGTCCATCGGCCGGTACACGTGCGGGCGGTTCGACGGGACGGTGAGGGTTTCCGTGTCGAGTTGGCCGACGGCCGTACCCTCACCACCAACGTCATCATCAACGCCACCGGCACATGGGACCGGCCGTTCATCCCGCACATCCCCGGCGCCGCGGATTTCCGTGGCCGCCAACTGCACACGCACGACTACAAGACCCCGGCGGAGTTCGCCGGCAAACGCGTCCTGGTGGTGGGTGCCGGCATCTCGGCGATCCAGTTGCTCATCGAGATCGCCCGCGAGGCACCGGGCGTCGAGACGTTCTGGTGCTCTCGACGCGAGCCGGTCTTCAGTACCGAACCGTTTACGCCCGAACAGGGACGCGAAGCCGTGGCGCGGGTCGAACGCCGCGTCCGCGCGGGGCTGCCCCCGACCTCGGTGGTCTCGGTGACCGGACTCGCCCTGACACCCGCGATCGCGGCCGCCCAGCGCGACGGCATCCTGTCGTGGCGCCCGATGTTCACCCGCATCACCGAGACCGGCGTCTGCTGGGACTGCGGCCCGGAAGGCGGTGAACACCTCGATCTCGACGTCATCTTCTGGAACACCGGCTTCCGCAGCTCGCTCGATCATCTGACGCCGCTGCGGCTGCGCGCACCGGGTGGCGGCATCACCATGACCGGCCGTCTCGCGACGGTCGTCGAGGCCGATCCGCGGATTCAACTGATCGGATACGGGCCGTCGGCATCGACGATCGGGGCCAACCGGGCGGGCCGCGAGGCCGCGAGAGTGGCCGCTGACCTGCTCGGAGTCGCCGCTCACTGACCCGCCACCGCCGCGACGACGCTCACGTCGCCGTTATTGGGGATTGACAGATTGTTGTGTTTTCCTAACACTTGGTGGGGTGAGTCCAATACGCCGTGGGGAAAAACTCCCCATCTTCAACCGCATCGGCGTCCTGCGTGCGGAACGGCAGATGTCGCGGGCCGAGCTCGCGAATCTAGTCGGCATCAACGTCCAGTCCGTCGGCGCACTCGAGCGGGGCGACAACTACCCCAGCCTCGACCTCGCCTTCCGCATCTGCGACGTCTTCGACCTCCCCGTCGAAGCCGTGTTCAGCCGAACCCCGTTCGGCGCCATGTCCGCCGAGCTCTACCGGCGCGACACGCGTCCGGCCGCGAACGGCTCACCCACCAACGACACCGGAGGTGATCGATGAACGACCCGAACTCGGCGTTCCCGGAGGAGGCCAAACCCGCGATCTGGCGCCGTTACGAGAACTGGCGTGGGCGCCGGCACGAGGAGTTCAACGCCAAGCACGCCCACCGCCTGACCACGTGGCGTAACCAGCGCGCATACCGGCGGCTGGTCATCACGCTGCTCTGCGCACTGGCGTTGATCATCGCCAGCTCCTACCTGGCCTTCCACTCGTCGGGATGGTTCCTGCTGCCGTTCGGCATCGGGTTGGTCTCGGTCATCACCATCCAGACCGCACTGCGCATCGTCACCGGCTCCATCGCCGACGCACCGGTGTCGGCGCTCGACGAGATCCAGCTGGCCCAACGTAATTCGGCGCGGTCATTCGGCTTCTTCGTGCTCTACGCGGTGATGTTCATCCCGTACTTCGTCCTCGTCGCGATCAGCATGCGCGACGAGGTACCCGGCCAGTGGGTCTACGGGAGCGCCATCCTGCTGATCTCCCTGGTCCTCACCGCGATCTGCGTGCCCACCATGCTGATCGCCTGGTGGATGGCCGATCCCGACCCGGAAGACCTGGTCGAGCCCCGACAGACACCCTCCGACACCGCCACGCGCGGAAAGGGACGTGACTCATGAACGCACCACTCATCGTGGACGGCCTGCACAAGCGCTACGGGGATCTGGTCGCATTGCGCGACATGACCTTTCACGTCGACCCGGGAGAGATCTTCGGCTTCGTCGGCAGCAACGGCGCCGGCAAGTCGACCACCATGCGCATCATTCTCGGAGTCCTCTCCGCCGACGCCGGCGAGGTCCGGCTCGGCAACCGACCCATCGATCTCGACCTGCGTCGTCGTATCGGCTACATGCCCGAGGAACGCGGCCTCTACCCGAAGATGAAGGTCGGCGAACAACTCACCTTCCTCGCGAAACTCCACGGCATGGACACCGCGGAGGCCGAGGAATCGGTGCGGCGCTGGACCGATCGCCTCGGCGTCGGCAGTCGGTACGACGACAACGTCGCCGACCTCAGCCTCGGCAACCAGCAGCGCGTCCAGCTCGCGGCCGCGCTGGTCCATGATCCCGAGGTGCTGGTGCTCGACGAGCCGTTCTCCGGGCTCGACCCGGTGGCCGTCGACGTGATGAGTGACGTACTCAAGGAGAAGGCCGCCGAGGGTATCCCGGTGATCTTCTCCTCGCATCAGCTCGATCTCGTGCAACGACTGTGCGACCGCGTCGGCATCGTCACCCGCGGCGAAATGCGTGCCCTGGGCACGGTCGACGCACTGCGTTCCCGCGACGGCATCACCCTCGAGGTCACCGGACCGCGTGCCGACGTCGCGTGGGCCGACGCCCTGCCCGGCGTCCGCGAGGCCGCCTACGGCGAGACCATACGACTCCTCGTCGACCCGGATGTGGTCGACGACCAGCAGATCCTGGCTGCGGCACTCGATCACGGTCCGGTCCACCGCTTCACGACGTCCACCCCGTCCCTCACCGACATGTTCCGAGAGGTCGTTTCGGCATGACCACACTGCACGACATCCCCACCACCACACCGAGCCCGTCCCCCAAGGCCTCGGCTGCGCAGGCCATCCGGCTCGTCGCCGAACGCGAGATCACCACTCGAGCCAAGACCCGGTCCTTCGTCGTCAGCACCGTGCTCCTGATGGTCGTGATCATCGTCGGCGCCATCGTCATCAACCTGCTCGCCGGTGGCGAGGACGTCGAGAAGGTCGCCGTCGTCGGACAACCGGCGGCGATCAGCGAGTCGATCGTCGAACTCGGCGACTCCGCCGGCACGTCCATCGCGACCGAAACCGTGGACACCGTCGAGCAGGCACGCGCCAAGGTCGCCGACGGCGATGTCGCGGCGGCACTCGTGCCGGGTGAGAACCCCGGGTCCTACGTGATCCTGACCAAGGACGGCGCCGACCCGGCTGTCGAGGCCCCCATGCGGACCGCCGTCTCCCAGGCCGGCCTCACCGACGCACTCGCTGCCCGCGGAGTCGACGCGGCGTCCCTCCCCGCGATGGCCATCTCGGTGACGCAGCTCGAACCTGCCCGCCCGGATGAGGGAGAGCGGCTTGTCATCGCCCTCGTCGGAGTCATCCTGTTGATCACCGCGATCATGATGGGCGGCACGATGGTGGCCGTCGGCGTCGTCGAGGAGAAGACCTCGCGGGTCGTCGAACTGCTGCTGGCGACGATCAAGCCGCTGCACCTGCTGTGGGGCAAGATCATCGGTATCGGTGCGGTCGCCCTCACACAGGTCGTGCTGCTCGGTGCGACGGCGCTGATCGCCGGTACCGCCACCGGAATCCTCACGTTGCCCGGAGCAGCGGTCGGGATGTTCGCGGCCGTCATTGCGTGGTTCGTGCTCGGCTTCCTCTTCTTCGCCTCTCTCTACGCCGCGACCGGCGCGATCGTGTCGCGCCAGGAGGAACTGAGCTCGGCGTCGTTCCCGTTGACTGTTCTGGCCATGGCGGTCATGTACGCCGGCATCTTCGGAGTGCAGGCACTCGATTCGACGCTGATCAAGACCCTCAGCTGGATTCCGCCGTTCAGCGCGGCACTGATGCCGATGCGGATCGCCAGCGGCGACACCAACACCCTCCAGATCGTGCTCACGTTCCTGATCATGGTTGCGGTCTGCGCGCTCGCCACCTGGCTCGCGGCACGTATCTATCAGCGCTCGATCCTCCGTACCGGTTCCCGCCTGGGCTGGGGCGAGGTGCTCAAGCTGGCTCGCTGACAAGGGATTTCGTAGAGGCAGCGGACGGAGAGACGACAGATGTCTGTGGGCCGAGCCGGCCGCACACCCACCCTTTTTCCGTAGATCCACCACCCGGTCAGGGGGTGGAAGTACGGAAAACCGGTGGGTTTCCTCTATCAGCGACAGCCCCGGAAATGCATTGTGGCCTACACGATTACTCGTGTAGGGCCACAATGGGATGTTGTGTTCGGCGGTGTCCTACTCTCCCACACTGATTAAGGTGCAGTACCATTGGCGCTGGAGGCTTAGCTTCCGGGTTCGGAATGGGGCCGGGCGTTTCCCCTCCGCTATGGCCGCCGTAACTTTATGAAACAATCCACAACGGTTTGTTTGTTTGTTGTGTGTTGTCTCAGAAGATGCATAGTGGATGCGAACACACCAAAACCTGTTGTTTGGTGATGTTGTGGGTGTTGTTGGTAAGTCCTCGGCCGATTAGTACCAGTCACCTGAACACATTGCTGTGCGTACAGTTCTGGCCTATCAACCCCATGGTCTGTAGGGGGCCTTAACCCCGCAA